>CAZSTU010000014.1:0-19037 GCA_964609745.1 uncultured Halanaerobiaceae bacterium | reverse complement strand
TTATGGGGGATGGGTCGATGAAATAATTATGAGGATTACTGATATATTTATGGCCATTCCCTATTTGATAGCAGCTATAGTTTTGACAACGATATTAGGGCAGGGTTTAAATAATGTGATGATAGCTCTGGTGGCCTTTGGCTGGATGAGTACGGCCAGATTGATGCGATCTCAGGTACTTGAAATGAAAGCAGAAGAATTTGTAGATGCTGCTCATGCACTTGGTGCAGGAGATCTTAGAGTTATAATGAAACACATACTTTTAAATTCGATTTTCCCTGTTTTAATTCAGGCTTCAATGAGAATGGGTTCTATGGTTATAACTGCTTCCTCTCTTAGTTTCTTGGGAGTTGGGGCACCGGAAGGATATGCTGACTGGGGTCAAATGATTTCCTTTTCCCGAAATTGGCTTTTGGGAACAGAAGGGAATCCTTTGAACTTTTGGTATACCATCATTTATCCCGGTTTAGCAATTTCGATTTTCTGTTTGTCATGGAATCTTATAGGTGATGCCTTTAGAGATATTCTTGATCCTAAATTACAAACCTAAAATTTGCAAAACATAAAAATTACTTTTCTAGTATTAAAAATATATTAAAATAATTTTTTAAATAAACAGGAGTATCTAGATTTATCTAGAAATATATTAAAACAAGTATGAAAATAAATTATATAAGTTTAATTCTAAGCTTAATCTGAATATAACTTTTATCTTTGCATTAGTTTTCTATAATTAAAAAGGGTAGGTGAATTTAGTGAGTAAAGAAAAATTAATTGATGTCAATAACCTTAAAACCCATTTCTTTACTGAAGAAGGAGTAGTCAAAGCGGTAGACGGAGTAGATTTTGAAATTTATCCTGGTGAAACTCTGGGTATAGTTGGTGAATCCGGATGTGGGAAAAGTGTAACATCTTTATCCATTATGCGTTTAATAGAATCACCTCCCGGCCGGATAGTTGATGGTAGTATAATGTTTGAAGGTAAAGATTTAACAAAATTATCTCAAAAAGAGATGAGAAAAATTCGTGGAAATGATATTTCAATGATCTTCCAGGAACCAATGACATCTCTTAACCCTGTTTATACTGTTGGAGATCAGATATCTGAAGCAATTCTTTTGCATAAAGATGTAAACAAAAAACAGGCCAGAGAACAGTCAGTAGAAATGCTCCACAAAGTTGGCATTCCACTACCTGAGCAGAGAGTGGATGAATATCCTCACCAGCTTAGTGGAGGGATGAGACAGCGTGTGATGATTGCTATGGCTTTATCATGTGATCCTCAGTTACTAATTGCAGATGAACCAACAACTGCACTGGATGTTACCATTCAGGCACAAATACTTGAAGAAATGAACTCACTCAAACAAAACTTTGATATGGCAATTATGATGATTACCCATGACCTCGGTGTTATAGCAGAAGTTTCTGATAGAATTGCTGTTATGTATGCGGGTAAAATCATGGAATATACTGATGCTGTTAGCCTTTATAAAGATCCCAAACATCCTTATACATGGGGTTTGATGCATTCTATCCCGAGAATTGATAAAGATGTTGAAGAATTATATGCTATTCCAGGCGTTGTTCCCAATCCTCTTGACTTTCCTGAAGGTTGTAAGTATAATACACGCTGTGAATTAGCTGATGATAAATGTATGGCAGAGGAGCCACCTATAACAGAAGTTGAAGACGGACATCAGGTAAGATGCTGGCATGTGGACAAACTTGAAGAATTAAAGGAAGAATCAGAATACGAGACTGCCTAAAACAAGTGAATTTAGCCTGTTTTTTGGCTCTAAACTTTTGTGGAGGTGAATATTTTGGCAGCACAGGAAAAATTACTTGAACTTAAAAATGTTAAAAAATATTTCCCGGTAAAATCGGGAGTTTTTAGAAGAACCACCGGGTATGTCAAGGCTGTAGATGATGTTAGTTTTACCATATATGATGGAGAAACTCTTGGTCTTGTTGGTGAATCTGGATGTGGAAAATCAACCACGGGACGAACCATATTAAGATTACTGGAAGCTACAGAGGGCGAAATATATTTTGAAGGCAAGGATTTACTTTCAATGGATAAGAAAGAACTACGGAGTATGCGCAAAGAAATGCAGATTATTTTTCAGGATCCTTATGCTTCTTTAAATCCGAGAATGACAGTTGCTGATATAGTTGGAGAACCTCTTGACATCCATAATCTGGCTGACAACAAAAAAGAAAGAAATGAAAGAGTAAAAGAAATTTTAGAAACAGTTGGTCTTGGAGAAGAACACATGAAAAGATATCCTCATGAATTCAGCGGTGGTCAGAGGCAGAGAATAGGTGTGGCTAGAGCTCTGGCTGTAGATCCAAAGTTAATTATATGTGATGAACCTGTATCTGCTCTTGATGTATCTATTCAGGCTCAGGTTATTAATATGATGGAGAGATTACAGGACGACTTTGGGCTAACCTATTTATTTATTGCTCATGATTTGAGTGTTGTAAAACATATAAGTGACAGGATCGCAGTTATGTATCTCGGTAAACTAGTGGAGCTTGCAGATAAAGATGAATTATTTAATAATACCCTGCACCCCTATACTGAGTCACTGCTTTCAGCTATTCCAGTTGCTGATCCAACGGTTAAAAAGGATAGAATTGTGCTGGAAGGTGATGTGCCCAGCCCTGTAGATCCACCTTCAGGTTGCCGGTTCCATCCTCGTTGTCCTCAGGCAATGGATATTTGCAGTGAAGAAGAACCGGAATTTAAGGATTATGGTGATAATCATTATGCTGCATGTCATTTATTAGAATAAATATATTAAAATTTTTAAAATATAAATTCAACACAGGCCCTGAGTGTATGTTATAACTCAGGGTCTATTTTAATTAAAATGAGGTGTAATTATGAAAGAAAATTGGAAATCTAAAAAACAAAAAATTATAGATTTTGTTAAAAATGATCCTTTTCTTAAAATAGATGAACTGGCAAAATTGGCAGATACAACTACAAAATATGTAAGAACAACTTTGTCAGAAGCAAATATTTCTTTAATGAAGATGAGAAAAAAGTATGTAAGAAAAATAGAAGGTGAAGGTAAAAGTCAACAGTTTCTTTTTACTTATTTAATAGAAAATTCTCTTTATAAAAATGATAAAATTACAGATGTTTCAGAATTAATTTTAAATAATCCACAGGATTTGAATTATTTTTTTGGTGATTTTAAAGAAAATTACATCTATAAATTCTTTAAACATTCCACTGGTGAAATGGTATGGTCGATTAGCGGTATTTTTGTACCAAAAACATATGAAGAAATATTAAAAAATACTAGTAATTTAAGTAATAATAAATTATATAATTTAAAAAATGAATTAAAAGCAGAGGAGATAATTGATATATCAAATATAAATATTGAAATAGAACGGGCAATTGAGCCTCTGGCCGGTAGTTTGGGAATAAAACAAATGAGCAGTGTTTTTAAAATAACACAATTTATAAAATTAAAAGAGGATAAAAGATTATTATTGCTTGCTTATTTCCCCTCAGATAGAGTGAATTTATCATTGTCTGATAATAGAGGGTTAATAATAAATAAAATAATATCTTAAATAGTAATTTTAGAAAATTCTAATCCTTCTCAGGTGTATAATATTTGCTATTAATGCTTATAATAGGACTAGTAGTAAGTCATTATAAAATATACTGAGGAGGTAATAAAATGTCTGTTGAGGAATTGACCAAAAAAGAACAAATAATTAATTTTGCCCAGAGTGATCCCTTTTTAAAAATTAGTGATATTGCAGATCACGTTCAAACAACCCCGCGTTATGTCAGAACAATTTTATCAGAAGCAAATATTTCTTTAATGAAATTAAGAGAAAAATATGCGCGTAATATGGAAAAAAGACTAAAAAATAATAAAAGTGGACGATTACAGGCAAAAGTAAGCTTAAAAGAAGAATATAGTTATAATCAATTAAAAATTGGGAATATTAAAATTGAGCCTGCTGATGAAAGACAGTATTCCGAAATAAGAAAAATAAATGATAAAGATAGTCTGGTAAAGATTTATCAAACAAAATATATTGATGATTCACCCTATATAGTTCATCAGTTGATAACATATCTTGAAAAAGATATAAATCAGGAAAGGTTAAATAATTTAAATTCAATTTATGATTTATTGGGGAGGAGGGGTATAAACAGATTGCAATTTATGCATAATATTTTAACTGTTAGTACTCCCGACCGTGAAATGTCTGAATACTTTGAAGGAGATGATCAAATTATTTATACCAGGAGAACGGTATTGTTAAACAAAATCCCAATTGGAATTGAACGAATATGTTTTAAAAGTGATCTGGCAAAAATGGAGTTTTCTGGAGAAATAGTGATATAAACAATTATATAAATAGAAAAAATACACCGGGCCATATGAATAGAAGTTGGCCCGATTTTATTTTTATATCCTATAATCATTTAGTTGATTAGCTATTCTTTCAGTAATGTGTGCAGTTATATTTATTGCATTATTTGAATAATTTTCTTTTATAACATTACCACTTTCATGTAAAATGTCAAGCCAGCCAGCTTCCTCATAAGGTATTTTAAGATTAACGGTAATCATGTCTTTTTCAAAGATCTGGGTGATTTTTTCTAATAGTTTTTTTTCACCCTTTCCGGTTAGAGCTGATATTTCTACATATTTTGAATGCTGTAATTTCAGTTCATGTAATAGGGAATCATCAGCTTTGTCTATTTTATTAAATATAATTAATTTGTCTTTGTTTTTTAATCCAAGATCTTTCAATACTTTATTAGTTACTTTTATATGTTTTTCAGCCTGAGGATCACTGCTATCTACAACATGTAAAATAAGGTTCGCTTCTTTAATTTCTTCAAGAGTAGCCTGAAATGATGCTATGAGTTGATGGGGTAGATTACGAATGAAACCAACTGTATCGGTTAATATTACTTTTCTACCATTAGGCAACTCCATCTGTCTTAGAGTCGAATCAAGAGTTGCAAAAAGTTTATCTGCTACTTCCTTTTTGGCTTTTGTCAAACGATTTAATAATGTAGATTTACCTGCATTGGTATATCCTACCAGGGCAATAATGGGATCCTTTCTATCTTTTCTCTGTTGCTGGCGGTTATTTTTAATATTTTTTAATTTTTCTTTAAGCCGATGTATTCTTTTGCTAATACGTCTTCGGTCTACTTCTAATTTTGCTTCACCTGGACCTCTTGTACCTATACCGCCTGCGAGTCGTGACATTTCTTCTCCAGAACCGGTCAGCCTTGGTAGGAGATATTCCAGGCGGGCTTTTTCTACTTGCAATTTACTCTCCCTGGTATTGGCATGAAGATTAAAGATATCAAGAATAAGTTGGGTGCGGTCAATTATATCAACATTAAAATAATTTTCCAGATTTGTATGCTGGGCAGGTGATAATTCATGATCAAATATAACTAGATTAGCTTCATTAGTATTAATTGTTTGTTTAAGTTCTTCGAGTTTTCCCTTGCCAATATAAAAAGCTGGATTAATTTTTTCCGTACTGTGTTTTACCTGACCTATAACTTTTATTCGGGCAGTTAAAGCAAGTTTATATAGTTCATTTAAAGAAATATCTTTTTTTCCAATCAAAACTGCCTTTTTGGTTTCTTTTTGAACAGTATATAGTTTTTGCTTACTGATAAAAAACCCTCCATTTAAAAATGATTAATAATATTATATCATGTACATATTAATAATTTAAGGGTAAATTTTTAAATTTAAGAAACCGCAGCCTTAAAGCTGCGGTAATGATATCACCTGATTTGAATTTTAATAATCCCAACCGCCGAGAAGCAGAAGGATTAAGATGAGGAAGATGATGAAAATATAGCTTTCATCATAGTGGGACATTCCATTTTACCTCCTTTCTGGTCTGGGGGTGTTAAATAGACATATAATAGTATATGACTTCTAATAAAAAATGTGATAGCTATAATGGTTTTACTATTATGGTTTTTAAATAAAAAAAGACCGCCTTAAAAGGCGGTCTTTGAAAAGTTATTGAATTTTATTCATTCATAATTGCTTTAATGTCTTCTTCCACTTTACCTGTAGGTTTAATATTAAATTTATCCACAAGTACATTCAAAACGTTTTCTGAAATAAATGCTGGAAGGGTGGGACCAAGTCTAATGCCTTTGACCCCAAGACTTAGGAGTGCAAGCAAAACAGCAACAGCCTTTTGTTCATACCAGGCAATATCATATGAGATGGGGAGTTCATTGATATCTTCAATATCCATAGCCTCTGCAAGTTTTTGTGCTATTACCACAAGTGAATACGAGTCATTACACTGTCCTGCATCAAGTATTCTGGGTATTCCGCTGATATCCCCCAGCTCTAACTTATTATAGCGGTATTTAGCACAACCTGCAGTTAAAATTATTGTATCATTGGGTAAATTTTGAGCAACTTCTGTAAAATAATTTCTTGACTTAAAGCGTCCATCACAACCTGCCATTACCACAAATCGCTTAATATCTCCCTCCTGTATTGCTTTAATTATTTTATCTGCCTGACTGAGAACACTGTGATGTGCGAAACCTCCAGGAATCGTACCATTCTCAAGTTCTTCTGGTGCTTCACATTTTTTTGCATGTTCAATAAGTGGAGAAAAATCTTTACTTTCACCTTCTTTTCTGTCAGAAATGTGTGATAATCCTGGATAACCAACTACATCTGTAGTATAAACTCTATCTTTGTAACTTTCCTTTGGTGGAGTAAGACAATTTGTTGTCATTAAAATAGGTCCATTAAACTTCTCAAATTCCTCATCCTGTTTCCACCATGAGTTACCATAGTTTCCAACGAAGTGATCATATTTTTTGAATTCAGGATAAGAATTAGCAGGGAGCATTTCACCGTGTGTATAGATATCAATTCCTTCATCTTTGGTTTGTTCAAGTAATTCTTTAAAATCTTTCAAATCATGTCCACTGACCAGTATGCCAGGTCTGTTATTTACACCAATATTTACTTCAGTTGGTTCAGGATGTCCATATGATTCTGTGTTTGCTTTATCAAGTAAGGCCATAGTATTAACAGCTGTTTCTCCACATTTCATAACATATTCAATTAAATCTTCAATAGATAAATTATCGTCAGCGGTAGCAGCAAGGGCCTTCTTTATAAAAGCACGAATTTCCTTATCAGTATATCCAAGTATTTCTGCGTGATGTAAATAAGCGGCAACTCCTTTAAGACCGTATGTTAATAGTTCTCTTAAAGAGCGAATATCTTTATTTTCAGTTTTTAAGACTCCGACTTTCTGTCCCTTTTCATAATATTTTTCTTTATGTTTTTCAGAATAAGTTGACATTTCAGGTAAATCGCCAGTAAAATTTTCGTTATATTTTTCTTTATAAGCCTCTAAAAAATTATTTTTAATATTTTCTTTGTAGTTTATAGCTTTTTCAATTAATTTTTCAAATCTTTTCTCGTCAAAATTTACATTTGTAATTGTAGCAAATAGTGAATCTACTATAAAATCATCGATTTCTTTATTAATAATTTCTTTTTTAATACCAGCTTTTCCTGCTTCGTATTCATAATAAGAGATTCCCTTCAGTAGATAAATTAATAGGTCCTGTAAATTGGCCACGTCTTCATTTTTTCCGCAAACTCCCCTGACAGTACATCCTTCATTTTTAGAAGTTTCCTGACATTGAAAACAAAACATACTCATATTCTTTACGCCTCCTTTGTAAATTGTTTTATATAATTATTATAACTAAAAACCTGATTGAATTACTATGATATTTATCACATATTAATAATTTTCTTTGATATATTGTTTAATTCTGTAGGCTGCAGAACGAATATTGTCGTTATTAATTATTAACTCATAATTAATTGATTTATCCGAATGATTATAAAGAGGGTCATAATAATTTGTAAGTAAAATTTTTATAACTTCACGTATTTTACCTTTATGAACCAGTTCAACTAATTTATTATAACCTTCTTTGCCTGTTTCTCTAATAAGGTGTTTTTTAACAGAAGAAAGCAGTTCAATTATTTTATTAAGAAATTGAATTTTATCTTTTTGCAAGTGATCAACATATTCATGATAGATTCTGTTAATCCGAGCTTCTAAAGAATTTTTTATTAAAATCTGAGGACCTTTTGCCATGGATTTAATGAAAAAATCAGGCAATGTAGCCATACCTATCTTTTTGCTTTCCGCCTCAACTGCTGCAAAATCTTCATTTTTTATATTTTCTAACTTCTCCCATAAAAGGGAATCAAACATTTTTTGATTGGTGGGTTTATCAAGGCCTAAACTACCGAAAACAGAACCCCTATGATTTGCCATATTCTCAATGTCAATTATGGGTATATCACTTTCCTTTAATAAAAATAATAACTCTGTCTTTCCTACTCCAGTATAACCGTGAATTGTTATAAGAGGAGTATTGAGCTGATAATTTTCAAGTTGATCCAGTATAAATTGTCGGTAGGATTTGTACCCACCTTCTAGTTGGTAGACAGGAAGTCCAGCAAGTTTACTAAATTGAGCAAGGCTTTCGCTGCGCAAATTTCCTCTGGAACAGAAAATAATGACATAATTAAACTTTTTCTTGAGTTTTTTTATTCTATTAATCATTGATGGTATTTTAGGAGATACAAATTCAACACCCTTTAAACGGGCAGAAAGCGGATCTTTTTGATGATAAATTTTTCCAATGGTTTTTCTTTCTTCGTTATTTAAAACAGGAATATTTATAGAACCTGGAATTGTTGCTTCATTAAATTCATAAGGACTTCTGACATCAATAAATATTTTAGATTTTTTGTTTAATGCTTGACTATAAGTAATTTTTTTTAACATAATTAATCTCCTTATTAATATAAGTGATTTAAATACAGTTTTAAATTTTGATATAATTTATATAAATAATTATGCTTTAGTTTAGATAAACCACCTGGAAGGGGGAGGTCAAATGTATCAAAACATTGGTAAAACTTTAATATTTGTGGGAATTTTAATTGCAGTGGTAGGTATAACTATCTATTTATTTGGAAAAAACTTTTCCTGGTTTGCTAATTTGCCAGGAGATATTAAAATGGAAGGTGAAAATTTTAGACTATTTATACCAATAACATCAATGATTATTTTAAGTTTACTGCTTAATTTAATATTATATATTATTAAATTATTTAAATAGAAAATAAATTAAATAGACAGATGAGTACAGGTTTCTATATGAGGTGTATGTGGGAACATATCAATACATTTAACTTTATCAAGCTGATATAAATTGTCTGTTAGTTGATGTAAGTCCCGGGCCAAAGTTTCAGGATTACAGGAACTATAAATTAATTGGGGTGCTTTTATGAGCTTTAGGTAATTAATTACCTTTGAATCCAGGCCGGCTCGCGGGGGATTTACTATAATGGTATCAGCATTTTCTTTAATACGTTTTATTTTACTTCCAACATCACCACAGATAAAACTACAATTGTTAATGTTGTTTAACTTTGCATTTTCGCGTGCTGTTATGACAGCATCCTGGTCTATTTCAATACCTATTACCTGTGATGTTTGAGAGGAAACAAGTTGACTGATCGTTCCCGTCCCACAATAAAGGTCATATAATACATCTATTTTTTGATTATTTTCATCTAAAAATTCAATTATTGTCTTATATAATTTTTCAGCTGATCTGGAGTTCACCTGAAAGAAAGAAAATGGTTTGATTTTAAATCTTTTATCAAGAATATTTTCAATAAAATAATCTCTTCCGTAAAGAGTTATTAACCTATCACATTCTACGGCATCAGAAAATCCATTATTTATTGTGTGAAGTATACCGATTATTTTATCCTTTAAATTTAAAGAATTTAATTTTTTCACCAATTCACTATTATTATTTTTATGCTGTGAAGTTGTCACAAGATTAACGATGATTTCACCAGAATTTATTCCTTTACGTACTATAAGGTGTCGCAGGTACCCTTTTCTGGACATAACATTATAAGGGGGTAAACCTTGTTTTCTAAAATATTCCAGAGTAGTACTTAAGATTTTTCTAAAATCTGAGTCTATAATTTCACATTTATCAACAGTAATCACATTATTGGGGTCATTACGGGGGTGCATGCCGAGTTGTAATTTTTTTTCACCCTGAAAATAACCAAAACTAAACTCCATTTTATTTCTATAATTAAATATATTGGGGCTGGCTTCAATACCTAAAAAATTAAAATTAATTATTCCTTTCTGTGATAATAATTTTAAGACTTTATCTTTTTTATTTTTCAACTGGGTTTCATAGGGAATATCCTGTAAACTGCAACCACCACAGAGATTATAATGCTCACAAATGGTGTTGTCGACATCTTTCATTAAATATCCCCTCCTTCTATATACCTTTACAAACATCATTATTATTATATCAACCTGTTGTATGATTAACAAGTAGTGTATATAAGTTAAAGATTATTTTAAGGTTTTGTAACTATTTTGTTAATACACTGTAACAATTTTATGGTATAAAAAAATACAAATAAATATATTATGGGGGGGGTACAAATGGATTTAAAAGAGAGATTTAATTATGATCAGGACCGGGGTATTCTTTTTATTGATTTTTCCAATCTCACACTGGATAAAACAAAACAAATAGAGGAGATAAACCTTATTATTGAAGATTTATTGGGGGATCTGGGACATAAAGTCTATTCAGTTGTAAATTATGATAATTGTAAAATTTCACAAGAAATTAAGGATGAATATGGAGAAATGATGAAAGAAAATCAAAAGAAATATTCTTTGGGCACAGTACGATATTCTAATAAATCATTTACCCGTACAACATTAACAATATCATCAGTAAAAAACAGGTTTTCATCCAATGTGTGTTCCTCAAAAGAGGAAGCCATAAATAAGATAGAAGAATTGAAAGAAAATTAAATTGTTAATTTTGCCCTGAGAGGGGCATTTTTTTTGTAAATAACTTAAAAATTAAGATAAATTAAGATATAATTAAATAAAGGGGGTATGTCCATGTTTGTGAAGAAAAATGGCAGCAGGATTGAAATAACAAAAGGTGATATTACAGATCAAAAAGATATTGAAGCCGTTGTTAATGCAGCAAATGCTCAACTGAGGATAGGTGGTGGAGTGGCAGGAGCAATACACAGAAAAGCTGGACCTGAGCTCGAGAAAGAAAGCAGACAACTGGCACCGATAGAACCAGGTGAAGCAGTAATTACGGGGGGATATAATTTACCCAATAATTATGTAATCCATACCCTGGGACCTGTGTATGGAAGAGATAAACCAGAAGATAAGTTACTGGCTCAATGCTATAAAAATTCTCTTGACCTGGCAGAGGAAAAAGGAATTAAAAAAGTTGCATTTCCTGCTATTTCTACAGGAGCTTTTGGTTATCCCACACGGAAAGCTGCGAAGGTTGCGTTTATTGCAATAAAAGATAAAATTGAAGAAGTTAATATAGAAATTATAAGATTTGTCTTATATTCAAAAAGGGATTTTGAAATCCATAAAGAAATAGGGGAAATGATTTTAAAATGATAATAATTAGTTTTTTCCATCAGGAAAAATAAGAAATTCCACTTAGTTCTTCACATAATTCTTTTGTTCTTTTTTCTACATTTCTTTTTTTGCCTCCTTTTCTTAAGCGTTCAATTTCTTCTATGAGTTTTTGGTGTTTTTCTGGAGTTATTTTAAATTTTAAAGCTGCATAAATGCCTATCAATATTAAAATAATCGGGATTAATACAAAAAGTAGTTTGAGATACATGAGCGTTTCCGGATTTTGAGGTTGGTTGGGCGTATAGCCAATAATTGATAGTATAAACCCTACCGACCACATGGCAATAGCCTGGGCCATTTTTCTAAAGAGGGTCATTAGACCTGAGTAAATTCCAGTTCTCTTCTTTAGTGTTATAACCTCATCTACATCAGTGATTGAGGGAAGGATGGCCCAGGGGATCATGACTCCTGCAGATAAGCCTGAGCCAATGACAGCACATACAAATAAAATTAGCCAGGCTGGAGTAGAGGTGGAGAGTAAAAGTAGAGATAACATACCTGCTCCCCATATGGTTAGTCCTATAATATATGCATAAGCTTTACCCTTTTTATTGCTTAATTTCAAATAAAAGGGTAGCATTATTATCTGGCTGGCAAGTATAGCAAACATGGAATATGGGAATAGACCCGGTTTTTGTAAATAATAATCTAAAAAATAAACAAATAAAGCCATTAAAAAGTCCATAGCAACATAGGCAGCAATATACATTGCTAGTTGAATACGGAAAGACTTATTATAAAATACAGTTTTATATGATTTTATTTTATCAACTATATTTTTGTCCGACTGAGAGGGAATAGACTGCAGTTCCCAGGTTCCTTTGTAAACTATAATCCATGGGAGTGAGTATAATACTCCAAAAACAATTCCCATTACAAAGAATCCTAATTTTTGGCCTTCAAGATGAGAAAATTTGTTTATATTTGCAAAAAAATCAACCATCAACCTGGGCAGAGATCCAGCTATTAATGCTGAAATCTGAGAAAAAAACATTCTATATGTGGATAATTTTGTTCTTTCCTGATAGTCTTCAGTCATTTCTGCGTTTAAAGCAGTGTAGGGCACCATTACCATTGTAAAAATAGTCGAGAAGAATATATATGCAATTAAATAGTAAATAAAAGTCATATTTAATGAACTAAAACTGCCAGGATACCATAAAAGAGAAAAGCTAAGGGCTACTGGAATAATTCCGAGTAAAAAATATATTCTGCGTCTACCCAATCTGGTATTAGTATTATCAGAAATGTGTCCCATCAGGGGATCAGAAATAGCATCCCATACTTTGCCAATAATTAATACTAAACCTGCTTTTCCGGGGGGAAGTCCTACAATATCTGTCAAAAAATAAAGATATAAAGTGCCAAGTACTAAGAATGCTCCCCCTCCATATATGTCACCAATACCATATGCAATTAAATTTTTGAATCTTATTTTTGGCTGTTTATTATTCATTAAACTACCTCCGAACCAAAAATATTTATTATTGCTTACTTATAAATTATAAACTATGTTTTCCGGATTATCAATATAGTAAAAATAGTGATGGGGGTGTTATCTTTGTCAAAACCCAATATTTTTTTCAAGATAAGTAGAAGAATTGCCTGGCCATTATTTGATTTTATATTAAATATTAAAGTAGAAGGTAGAAAAAATATCCCTTCTAAAGGCAGATATATAATCATTTCAAATCATTTAAACTGGAGTGACCCTTTTTATATATATATTATTTTTCCTCCGGCACCCAGAATAATTTTTGTAGCTGAAAATGAAGGAATATATGATACTCCCATAAAACGAAAATTCATTGATTTAATGGGTAGGCCTATAATTCCAATTAATAGAGATAAGGTAATTTCCCGCGGTCGGGGATTTAAAAAAATGTATGAGGTGGTAGAAAGTGGGGACATACTGGCAGTATTCCCGGAAGGCAGGCTTGGACATGAAGAAGGTAAACTTTTTCCTTTCCATGTAGGAGTTTTTAGATTGGCAAAAAAACTAAATGTTCCTATTTTGCCTGTAACAATTTCTGGGAGTAAAAAACTTTCATTTAGGAATCCGGTACACATAAGGATTGGTAAGTTAACCTATTGTCAACAGGAAGAATCTGGCAGAGATTATGCTCGGAGAATGGCTTTGAACATGAAAGAGCAATTACCAGATTTTCCGGGTGAGGGTCCTTTTCCCAATTGTGCTAAATGGTTAACTGGTCTGGCCCAGGGCGAGATTAGAGAATTTAATGGTAAAAATACACTAATTATTGAAAAGGATGACAAAAATAGCAGGAAATAGACTAACTAAACTGATCTTCTTTACATTATGGACATTTTATGCTATTCTGATAACAGTCTGTAATTTAGTCAGGTGTGGATTAGTTGAGAAATATTTCTGAGATGTTAAAGACTCTGGTGATAAAAAAAGATTTGAGATAATTAATAATTTGGTTGTTTTTATTTGTGATATGGCAAGAGAATGGAAGTATTATTTACTTCTTTCTTACCATATTATTAATATTTGCAGGATATAATTTTTATATAAAGAAATAATTACACATAGAATTCACAGATGAGGAGGGTTAATATGAAAAGAAGTTTAATCTTATTACTATCTTTTTTACTTATATTTTCTCCAGTGGCAGGAGCAGAAATATCCGATTCACCTGAAGAGGGACACTGGGTGTATGATAATTTTGAGTTATTGAATGAAGCAGGTTTGTTAACAGGCTATCCTGACGGTACTTTTCGTGGTGATGAAAATGCTACAAGATATGAAGCAGTGGAATTGACGGGAAGAGTATTTGAAACTTTGCAGGAAAGAGTAAACGAAAATGAAGATGTTATTGAAGCTAAAATTGGTGAAGATCATTTAAAAAGTTATCTTACAGAAGATGAAGTAAAAGAACTGATTGAAGACTCTTTACCTGAGGGTCGAACCGGAGACGAAGTATATGAGGCATTACAGGAACTAGAGGCTGAGTATGATGAAGACCTAGAGGATATGGATATAAGAGTAACTACCCTGGAAGAAGAGCTTGAAAAAGTAAGGACAAATAATGAAGAATTAGATGAAAAATTGGAAGAAAAGGACCAGCAAATTGAGGAACTTTCAGGTAATTTAAGAAGAACCAGAATAATTTCTTATGCCGGGGTTGTTCTCGGTATAGGCGGTATTGCAAGGTCCTGGTAAAATTATTATAGGCTAATAAGGAGACGGCAAATTATGCTGTCTCTTTTTTTGTTTGCATAAAATGCTGTTAATTGTTATTATAATTAATACATAATATTGGCAAAATTAAAACTATAAAGGGGGAAAAAATGTGGCTGATGAAATAAGCCGGGAAGAATTAGAGAAACTTATTAATTATCAATCCGGACCGGCACTATCTATTTATATGCCTACCAGTCGCAGGGGTGGAGAAGCAGTTAATAAAATGTTTATAAAATTTAAAAATTTATTTTCAAAAGCAAAAGACCGATTGACAAAAAATTATAATATTAGTGCTAAAAAACGAGATAAAATATTTTTACCTTTAGAAAGATTAAAAAAAGACCGTAACTTTTGGTTACATCAGAGTCGTGGACTGGTTATTTTTGCTTCTCCTGAATTATTTAAAACCTACCGCTTACCTATTAAATTTAATGAGGAAATATCAGTAGAAAAATATTTTAATATTAAACAAATTTTGCCAAGTTTTTTTGAAAATAAAAATTATTATGTTCTGGCTTTAAGTAAAAATAAAAATCGTTTTTTTCAGTGTACTGTAGATGATATAGAATTAATTGAAAGAGAAGAACTACCTGATGGGATAGAAGAAACTCTGCAGTATGATGACCCGGAAAAAAGCATACAATATCATTCTGGCTCTGGAAATAAAACATCAGCTATCTATCATGGTCAGGGGGTTACAGAACAAAATGAAGAGGATATTCTTAGATATTTAAGAGAGGTTGAGGAAGTAATAACAGGATATCTCAGGGGAAAAAAAGCTCCTCTTTTGTTAATGTGTGTAAAGAGAATTTATGCGTTATATAAAGATATAAATAATTATTCAAATTTAATTGAAGATTATGTATCAGGAAATCCAGATCATAAGAATGAAGAAGATATATTAAAGGAAACAAGGGAATTAGTACTACCATATGTTGAAAATCAATGGAAAAAAGCGGTAGAAAAATATAATAAATTAAAAACTACTGAAAAGACGTCAAATGAAATAAGGGAAGTTATTACCAATGCTTATTATGGAAAAGTCAAATATCTATTAATAAAATCAGATTCAGATAAAAAAACAGGAATTTATAATCCAGAAAGCAATAAAATCAAAAAGGATGATAAAAATAATTATGATTTATATAATTATTCTGCCATAAATACAATAAAACATGGTGGAAAAGTTTATTTACTTGATAGCAGGAAGATGCCGGGAGAATTTAATATTGGAGCAGTGTATAGATATTAAAAAATCCCCTGTGCAGGGGGATTTTTTTTGGTATAAATATAATGTTATGATAATATAGAAAATAAACTGGAGGTGTTTAAATGCTGAAATTGCATAATGTTAGTAAAATATATGATAAAAATAATAAAGCAGTTAATAAATTAAATCTGAAAGTTAATAGTGGCGAAATATTTGGGTTTTTGGGGCCAAATGGTGCAGGTAAGACTACAACTATTAAAATGGTAACGGGTATATTAGCACCAACTGAAGGAGAAATTTTTATAAATGGATATAATATAAAAACCGATACAATAAAGGCACAAAATAATTTTAGTTATGTTCCAGATCATCCCCGGATTTTTGATTCCATAAGAGGTATTGATTATTTGAATTTTATTGCAGATATATATCAGGTAACAGTAAAAGAAAGAAAAAAAAGAATAGAAAATTATACCCAAAAGTTTGGAATATATGAAGAATTAACTAATACAATCAAAAATTATTCTCATGGTATGAAACAAAAATTATTAATCTCTGCTGCATTATTACCTGACCCAAATATATTAATTCTAGACGAACCTCTTAGTGGATTGGATCCATATTCCTCCAGAATTTTAAAAAATATAATGAAATATCACTGTGAAGAAGGAGGGACCGTGTTTTTTTCTTCTCACGTGCTTGAAGTAGTAGAGAATTTGTGTGATCGTGTGGGTATAATTAATAAGGGGAAATTAATAATCTGTGGAAAACCGGAGGATATAATAAAAGAAGATAATAAATCACTTGAAGAAGTATTTATGGAGTTGACTATTAATGAATAAATTTACTGCACTATTAAAAATACAAATTAAAGAGTTTATAGGTAAAACTTTAAGTGGAATTAATATTAAAAATAAATCACTGGCCAGGCTTATAATATATATGCTTCCATTATTACTTTCTATTCCTGTATTTCACATTTCGATATTAATATTTAGTGTTTTCCTAAAAACTGGGAACCCGGAGTTGCTTATCACTGTTGTGTATATTGGGGCGGTAATATTGATGTTTTTTTTGGGTATACCCCTTATGGTTTCAGAATTTTTTTATACTGGAGATTTAGAATTTCTTTCTTCTTTGCCGGTGACTGAGGATAAAATAGTTTTCGCTAAGTTAAGTACAATATATATTTTTTTGATGATAATAAATTTAGTGTTGATGGGTCCGGCATTGTTCATTTATGGAGGGTATCAGGGTTATAGTATTATTTATATTCTTACTTTGTTTTTGGTTCTTTTTGGAGCTCCATTTTTGCCTCTTTTGATTTCTGCAATTATAATTCAAATAATTAGTGGGTTTTTGTTAAAATTTAATTATAAAAATTTATTTTATTTAATAACAAATTTGATAATGATCACATCAATTATAGTACTTCAACTCTTTGCCAATCGCTATGCTTCAAATCCGGAAAATTTAAATCACGTAATTAAAGGTGGGAATAGTTTACTTAATAGTCTAGGAATGATGTTTCCACCTGGTGTTTGGTTGACAAAAATGGTTATGGGATCTTTTTGGGATGCAGGGATGTTTTTGGGTTTACATATAATTTTATTTATTATCTTAAAAATGCTATCAGAAAAAATTTATAAAAAAACAATACAATCAAAACAGAGTAAAAATATTTTTTCCGGACAAGTATATTATAAGAGAAGAAGTGCAAAATATCAGCTTATTAAAAGGCATATCTTAATTATATTAAAAGAACCCTCATTTTTATTAAATACTCTTTTAACATTATTTGTACCTGTTATTTTATTTGTAATGATGTCATATACCGGGCAGGTTTCAAATGATTTATTATACTCACCGGATCTAAGAATATATCGTAACTTTATTTTAATAGCTATTTTATGTGCTCCTTCGCTTTTGGGCAACCTTTCAGCAACGGCTATTACCCGTGAAGGCAAAGCTTTCTGGGAATCCAGGGTATTACCTGTTACTGATAGGGTTAATATATCGGCAAGGGTAGATACCACAATAATTATTAACCTTTTAGGAACAGCTTTTATGAGTGTATTTTCCATTTATCTTTTTGATTTAAAGATCAAATTGCTAATTATTGCTATAATTTTTGCAATATCTATTACCCTGTTTTTTTCAGTTACAGATTTGATTATAAATATATACAGACCATTTTTGAACTGGAATAATCCTACTGCAGCTGTAAAAAATAATATAAATGTATTAATTGCACTTGGTTTTAGAGTTATAATAATTTTTTTGGGACTGCTGTTTTATAGATTTTTAGCTTTTTATATCACCTCTAATATTGATTTAATTTTAATTATATTTGCGGTTGTTTTTCTTGCAGGCTATTTACTTTCAAGGTATGTTCTGTATAATAAATTGATTGACAGATTTAGAAAAATATCATGTTAACAATTGATAAATACAGACATATTATATAGTAAATAAGAAATTGGAGGTGATTTAATGACTGATAAACAAAGAAGGGAACGACAAGATTTTTGCTGCTGTAAAGATGAAATAGCATGTCTTCTCAAGCGTTTGAGTAGTGGTTCCTGCAGCGAAATTGAAGTATTTTTAACAACAGGATCTGAATGCTGTACTATTACCGGAACTATTTGTGATATTATAGCTGAAGGGTGTATTCTGGTATTGTGTGAGACCAGTCAAAATACAACTCAATGTTCTCCATCTTTTAGAAGAAGAGGTAAATGTTATATAGCTGTGGATAAAATTGCTGCAGTGTGTGAAGTATGTGGAAGTGGTTTTCCCCCGGGGCAATCTGCTGAGTAATAGATGCTAGAAAAAGGAATAATAAATAAATAATAAAATTTGACCGGTTAGAGGAGATTATTCTAACCGGTCGTATAATTTTAAAATTATTTATTTAAAAGGTAATTTGAGCTGTTTTTTCTTTAACCTGTTAGTTATTTTTTTCTTTTTTCCCGGGGGTGAATTGATAATTTTCAATGATAATATTTT
>CAZSTU010000013.1:0-19067 GCA_964609745.1 uncultured Halanaerobiaceae bacterium | reverse complement strand
ACTCCACATTTAGGGAAGTTGCTTCACCCAATCTCATTATAGAACCTTCCCCAAATTGCTTTTCAATTCTTTTTACAGCCATATCCAGAGCTTTTTCTTTTTCACTTTGAGCCAATTATATCACACACCTCTCAGTTTTATTATCATATAAGTTCCATTATTACTATTATAGAACAAACGTTTTAAAAAAGCAAGGGTTATTGTAACTTTTTGGAAAAAATTTCTTTATACACAGGTCCAGCTGGATATAGCTCACTCTTCATTAAACTTATTTCAACAGCTGGTGAATATACATTTATAAAATAATCTTTCTCCACATATTCCTTCAAATCTCGGGAAAGCTGTGTATGATCAATTGATTTTCTACCACGACCTATAGTAAGATGAGGAGTAAATTCTCTATCTTCAGGTTTAAAACCAAGGTCAATAAAATTTTCTTCAATTTCTTTTTGAATTTGCAAAAGGTTTTGACTGCCTCTATTTACACCTATATAAATTACTCTGGGATAATTTAAGTGGGGAAAAGCTCCTATCCCGGTATACTGTATATAAAATGATTTATGATCAGTAGCAATATCACCCATAGATTTCTTTATCTTTGATATCTTATCATCCTCAGTATCACCTAAAAATTTTAATGTCAAATGCCAGTTTTGCGGCTTCACCCATTTTACATCCTGTGCGATAGACTGTTGAACAAGAGTAACTTTATTCTCTATTAATTCACGAGCTCTTTCAGACAAATTAATTGCCAAAAAAAGTCTCATATTTTTATTCCTCCGTAAGTTCTTCAAGCAAATTTTTGGCCTCATCGTGATCAGAATCAAGATGTATAGTCCTGCGCAACTCAGAAATAGCAGATTCAGTCATATCCCTTTTTAAATATGCCTTTGCCAGATGAAAGTGACCTTTGGCATAATCTTCATTAGCTTCAATAGCTGAAGTATATTGTGAAATAGCTTTATAAACATTATCCTGTTCAAGATAAATATCTCCTAATTCAATATAAGCCCGGGCATAGTTGGGATTATATTTTGTTGCCTGTTCAAAATTATATACAGCCCTCTGCCAGTCCTCCTCCTGACTATAAATTAAACCAAGATAATAATAAGCGTGATAAAAGTTATTTTTTAGTTCTACGACTTCTTCTAATTCATTTCTTGCTTCTTCCCTTTTATCAGACTCATAAAAAGCCCTGCCTAGATGATAACGGAGAACAAAATTATTGGGACTGTGTTCTTTGCCTTCCTTTAAAATTTCTACTGCCTTTTCAATATCATTTTTTTCTATATAAAGTTCTCCCATATTAATATAAATAGAAGTAGATTCTGAACCTGATTCCCTGGCTTTCTTATAATAATCTAAAGCCTCATCAATATTTCCCAGATCTTTATGAAGTGAAGCAATATTTCTATAATCGGAAGGTTTATCACTATTTTTTATAGCCAATTCATATTCCTTAACAGCTTTTTCTTTCATATCAAGCTCACGGTAAGTCTTTGCCAGATCACTGTGAAACTCAGCTGTATCTACACCAATCATACTTGCTTTTTCAAGATTACGTTTTGCTTCATTATAATAAGGACTGTCAAATTGTCCCTTCTCATTAAGATACACTTTAGCAAGACTCCAATATAACCTGCCAAACTCATAACCCTCATCATCCAGGACTTCAATATTATCCTTAGCTTCTTTGATCCTGGCCAGTTCAATATAGGCCAGTGTTTGATAATATAAGCTATCAATATATATTTCGTGTGATAACTCTTCTCTTTCAAGAATATCTGAAAAATTAGAAATAGCCCTATCATAATTTTGCAAATGATAATTTTCAATACCCTCTGAAAAAAGTTCTATAACATCTTCTTCTCCTGCCTGCAAAGGTATACTACCTGCCACCAATATTAATATACTAATTAAAATAAATATTTTTATGACTCTCATCTCTTTCTCCCCTTTCAGATTTTCCTCAACAACTTCAATAGGTAGAAAAGTGCATATTGACTGCTCATCCACTTGTTATACTTTCTATCACCTTTCAGATTTAGCTGCCAGACACTTTCTTTCTCCACCATTTTAATTGCAATATAAATAAGACCAACCGGTTTTTCGGGAGTACCACCACCGGGGCCAGCAATTCCTGTAATACCAATACCAATATCTGAATTATATTTGTCACTGACTCCCTCAGCCATCTCTCCAGCTACACCTCTACTAACAGCTCCCTTTTTTTTAAGCAAAATCTCATCTACTCCCAATAAATTCACTTTAGAATTATTGCTATATACCACTGCCCCTCCGTTAAAATAATTAGAACTACCCGGAATTTGAGTTAATCTATGTCCGAGAAGACCACCAGTACATGATTCAGCCACAGCCAGAGTTAAATCTTTATTTTTCAAATGCTCTCCTGCTACTGAAGGCAGGCTGCTATCATCAATTCCATAAATATACCTGTCAACCTGATCCCTGATCTCTCTTTCTTTTTTCTTAACTTTATCTTTTAGCTCATTTTTATTTCTTCCTTTAGCTGTAATTCTAATACTAACTTCTCCTTTACCTGCTAAAAGGGCCAGTGTGGGGTTATCTTGATTTTTCAGGATATCTGCTATTTTTGTTTCCAGAGAAGACTCTCCTATACCAAACAAATTAAGAGTCCGAGAATAAATAAAATCGTCACTTCTCCTTTTAAGCAATGGTATAACCATATTCTCCATCATATTTTTCATTTCCAGAGGAACACCTGGTAGACAAATAAACAGGGAGTTTTTATTTTCATAAATAATACCAGGAGCAGTACCATTTTCGTTGGGGATAGAATCAGCTTCTTTCGGAATGTAAGCCTGTCGATAATTATTTTTTGTTATATTATAATTATGTTCTGCAAAATATTCTTCTATATCTTCCTTTAGTTCCCTATTTAAATAAAGATCTTTATTAACTGCTTCGGCCAGTGCCTTACGGGTTAGATCATCTTTTGTAGGTCCTAAACCTCCTGTGGTAATTATTAAATCAGCTCTTTTTTCCGCTTTTTTAAAAGAAGATACAATTCGTTTAAAATTATCACCAACAGTTTTAATATAATGAATATCATAGCCAAATTCTGTTAATTTTTCTGCTATATAACGGGAATTAGTATCAACAATCTGACCCAGTAACAATTCTGTCCCAATTGATATTATTTCAGCCTTCACCTCTAATCGCCTTCCTTTTTATACTCTATTGTCTGTTCAAATTATATCATAGTTTATATTAAATTTAAATTACAAAAATAGTTGCCACAGGCAAAAAACAATACCTGTGGCAGTAAAATACTATTATTTATGCTCAACAATCAACTCTCGTAATTCCTTTCCACCTATTCTTTCTTTATCCAGTAATATATTTGAAATCTCAAGTAACAAATCTTGTTTATTTTTAATCATCCTTATAACTTTATTTTCCAGCTCATTTAAAATCTTTTTTTGCTCATCAAATAATATATTCTCCGGGGTGCTTTCAATATCAACTACCCCCAGATCTGACATCCCTGCCTCAATTATTTTTCTTACCATTTTAAGAGCCTTTTTGAAGTCTCCAGCTGCACCGGTGCTTTTACTTGATAGCATAATATCTTCTGCTACAGCTCCAGCTATACTTATACATATTTGATCTTTCAGATAATTTTCTGTCTGTAAAAACATATCTTCCCGGGGACCATGCCGCACATAACCAAGGGCTCTTCCGCGTGAAGTAATTGTTACAGCTGCCACAGAACCCGGATCAAGTATTTCACCAACAAATGCATGCGCTGTTTCATGAATTGCTACCCTTTTTAGCTCATTACTTTCAGGTTTTCTCGCCAATTTTTCACCCATAATCACCTTTTCAACAGCCTCTTCAAAATGCCTATGATATATTTTATTTTTATCCTCCCTCAAGGCCATAACTGCAGCTTCATTGGTCAGGTTTTCCAGGTGAGCACCAGAAAACCGAAAGGTTTCTTTTGCTATCTGTTCAAGATCAACATCTGCAGATAGAGGCTTATCTTTTGTATGAATCTTTAATATGCTATACCTTCCATCTTTTGGGGGAAGATCAACATTAACTATCCGATCAAAACGACCCGGTCGTAATAATGCTTTATCCAGGATATCTATTCTATTGGTGGTAGCCATTATTAAAATTCTCACCTCATCTGCAAGTGTTAAACCATCCATTTCCACTAACAGTTGATTGAGAGTTTGATCATATTCCAGATGACTTTGTACCTGTCCCCTTTTACCACCTACTATATCAATTTCATCAATAAATACAATAGCACTTTCCTTTTTTTTATCTTTAGCAGCTCTATGGGCTTTATCAAAAAGCTCTCTTATTCTTTTTGCTCCAAGACCAGCATACATTTCAATAAATTCACTACCTGAAGCAGATACAAATACAGAATCTGTATATCTGGCTGCTGCTTTAGCCAACATAGTTTTACCTGTCCCGGGCGGACCACTAAGCAGTATTCCTTTAAGTGGTCTAATACCAAGATCTTTTATTTTATCAGCCTGATTAATAAAATTCAAAGCTTCCTGTAGTTCTTTTATAGCAGTATCCTGACCACCTACATGAGAAAATTTTACCTCTGGAATACTTCTGTTATCATTTTTCTTTTTTAAAATATCTTTAAAACCTTTATGTCCCCACATCCCAATCATAAAATAAAAAATAATTCCAATAAATAAAACGGGTAAAATATTAAAGCCCTGTAAAGCCAGAATTACAAAAATACCTATACTCAGTCCTATTCCAATTTCTTTTAACATTTTTACCCCCTTTCTTCGTTTTTAAAATCTATTACTTTGTATAAATTTCTTTTATTATCTTTAAGTTTAATATAAAGCCTTTTGCTATCAATAGATAGGTCGTATTTAATATCATAATAGCTTAATTCTTTTTCTACTAATTTTTGCATTTCAGTATATCGGCCTGATAATATACCTTCATATAGGGCAAAATGAATCTGGTCATATATCACATCTAAATAAGAATTGCTTTTATACTCAATTTTAATTTTAGGCACTTCATTCAGGTGTTTTACACTTATATCCTCTATTGCCGTAAATTCATTTTTTAAATCAACCCCTGAACTTAATTTAATTTTAACTAAAAAGGAATTATCGTTGTTGACTAATTGTACTTTTTCTATATTTTTTCTGTTTTCAAGTTCTTCTATTAAGGGCTCATTAACATTATATTCTTTATAAAAATATTTTGCACCAAAATAAGTTATAATAACTAATATTATAATAAATATCACTATATTAATTTTAATCCCGCGAAATTGCAATTATATCCCTCTTTCTAAATATATTTTATTACAATTATAATTATAACGCATAATTACATATGTTTCTACAATATTATGTAAGTAATCTTTTCCATAAAAAAATTCCACTTTAAATCAGATAAAAAATTAACTGTAAAAATATATTTGCTATAATTCCTGCCAGAACATCATCAGCCATAACTCCCATTCCACCGGGTAAATCCTGTACTCTATCAATCAAATAAGGTTTAAAAATATCAAAAATCCTAAATAATAAAAAACCACATAATAAACTCCAGAATGTAAGCGGAATACCAAAAAAAGTAATAAAAATCCCGGCAATTTCATCAATCACTACTTTTGTTTCATCTTTTTTTCCTGTATAATATTCCTCAAGATGACTTATAAAAATCCCGGCAGTAATCACCAATATAATGGATAAGAAACTTCTCAAAAAAGGAAAGAAGAAAAGTAAAATTAAAGCTAAAAAAGAACCCCAGCTTCCAGGAGCTACAGGCAAATAACCACTATAAAAACCAGTTGCCAGCAGTCTATTAATTTTCCGGTAGTAAGTTAATGGTTTCATGTTTTATCCCGTCTTTCCTTTTTCTTCCTTAAAAAAATCAATATTTGCTTCACGGAAATATATATAACCTGAAAAAACAGTCATTGCAACTGCCGCCCATATCAACACATTGGCCAAGTTCCAGGGAAATTCTATAATCCTGGGATCAATTATTACAACAATAATAGCAGTTATCTGTAAAGCTGTTTTCAATTTCCCCCAAATGCTGGCCGATATAACAACACCTTCACTGGCAGCAACTACCCGCAACCCAGTAATTGCCAGTTCGCGCCCGATAATAATTATTGCTGCCCAGGCTGATATTTCTCGTAAAGCTACAAAAGAAACTAATGCTGCAGATATGAGTAATTTATCTGCCAGAGGATCTACAATCTTACCAAATGTCGTGACAATTTCATTTTTTCTTGCGAGATATCCATCCAGTCCATCAGTTATTGCTGCCGCAACAAAAGTTATTAATGCCAACACTTCTGAATAAAGCGGATAATCCCTGCGGAGAAATAAAAAACCCATAAAAACAGGCACCAGAATGATACGCAATAATGTTAATTTATTCGGAAGATTTATTTTCATTTCTACTCTCCCCTATTCTTTTTGCAAATAAATCATATTCATAGGCTTCCACTACCCTGCAATTTATAAATTTTCCTGCTGACAAACCTTTATCCTCAATTATTATCTGATTATCCACTTCCGGAGCGTCATATTGAGATCTTCCAACTGCATACTCATTCGCATTGTATACTTTATCAATTAAAACCTTAATTTCTCTATTGACCATTTTTTTATTTTGGTTAAGAGAAATCTTTTTTTGTATTTCCATGATTTGTTCATAACGCTCAACTTTGGTCTTTTCATCTATCTGGGGTTCAAAATTATAGGCTGCAGTACCTTCTTCTCTGGAATATTTAAAAACACCGAGCCTATTAAATTTAATTCTTTCAACAAAACCTAACAAATCTTTAAAATCACTTTTTGTTTCACCAGGAAAGCCAACAATAAGTGAAGTGCGCAGGGTTATATCAGGTATCTCTTTTCTCAAAGTTTTAATAATATTTATTAAATCCCTTTTACTGCCCTTACGTCCCATCTTTTTTCTGATTTTATTAGAAGAGTGCTGTATTGGTATATCTAAATAATTGCAAATTTTGGGTTCCTTTTTAATCAACTTTATTAAATCCATTCTTATTCTTTCAGGATATGTATACATTAGTCTTATCCACTGCAGACCTTTTATTTCCACCAGTTTTTTTAATAATGGTACAAGTTTTGGGTTCTCATATAAATCATTACCATACTGAGTTAAATCCTGGGCTATAAGAATTATTTCTTTTATTCCTTTTTCAGATAATTTTTCTGCTTCTTTTACAATATCATCTATAGAACGGCTGTTGAGAGGACCACGTATCTTAGGAATTGTACAGTACGTACAGTTATTGTTACAACCCTCAGACACCTTTAGATATGCATAATGTTTTGTATACAGGTGGCGGGGCAAATGATAATTATAGTTAAAGGTTGGAGATGAAATATAAGAATTGTGATTTTTTTCCATGCTTTTTTCAACTACTTCAGGCAATCTATCAAAATTACCTGTGCCCAAGATAGCATCTATTTCTGGAATTTCTTCCATTAATTTCTTTTTATATCTTTGAGTTAAACAACCTGTAACAATAATTGACTTACAAAAACCTTCTTTTTTATAATATATAGCATCAAAAATAGTTTCTATAGATTCTTTTTTAGCATCATTTATAAAACCACATGTATTTATTACTATAGTATCTGCTCTTTCCGGATTATCCACCACAACTAAGTTATTCTTATTCATAAGCATTCCTATCATATATTCACTATCAACCTGGTTTTTAGGACAACCCAGTGTTATAAATTTAACTTTTATCATAAATATCCCTTTCTAAAAACCCTATTATACTTATTATAAACCCCTAAAAATAAATATTCAAGATAATAAAAGTAAATTAGACAAAAAAAAACTGAGGTCATTACCTCAGTAAGATACATAATGGTCGGGCTGGTCGGATTTGAACCGACGACCCCTACGCCCCCAGCATAGTGCGCTACCAAACTGCGCCACAGCCCGATATGGCACAAATTATTATATACAATTTAGTTTCCTATGTCAAGAGTTAAATGCATTTATTTTACAAATTTCTTTTTTTTCAATATCTTAATCATTTTATCAGGATAATCTGTAACCACAAAAATTTCCTGTATGGAAGAACTATTTTTCCCCAGCATTTTTAATCCACTGGGAGTGTTATATTTCAACTGCAAATAAGCAGGAACTCCACTACCACTTCTGCGATTTATTCTACCGGGTATAATACTCTTTACTCCCTTTATTTTTGCTATCTCTTCCAGCAGTGGTCTTATATCTTCAATAATTGTATGCTCCTGCTTTATTTTTTTATCCCTGTATTTATTACTCATTCCAACCACTTCCTCAAAATTTATTATATCATTATCATAATTGAGAAGCAAATATAACACTCAGTAGATTTTCTTGTTCTTTATATTCCATATTTATATTTTAAAGCTAATATTTTATGAATTTTCTGTAGAAAGGTTATTTTCTTCATAATTTTATTTTTCTATATGTAATTCTACTACATCCTGATCCTGTAAAATATAATCCTGTGAAACCGGTTGGCCTTCAAACCTGCTAGAACCCCAGATGCGTGCTTTTTTTAACCTATCTGCAAAATCTCTGTGAATTTCTCCGGCAAAATCAAGGACTGTACTGTTCTTATTGAGCACAAAAGGCTTTTCATAATCAGGATCTTTTCCAGGTTCTTTACTATAAACCCTGATTTTATTTAATTTTTTAAAAAATAATTCAGGTACCCTATCTTTATTTATGTTTTTTTTAATAGAAAGTGGAATTATATTTAAATCAGGATAAAGTTCTTTTATGACTTCGAGATTACTTTCAGACCCATCAAAGTCTGCTTTGGAAGCAAAAATTAATAAATCTTCAGGACAATAGGCTTTTACTTTTTCGGGAACTTCTTCTCTGACAATTCTTTTACTTTTGAGAAAATCTAAAGTTCCTGAAAGCTGTTCTAGACATTTATCTGAAGAACTATCAATTAATAACACCGGAAAATCAGCTCTTTGAATAGCACCAATCATAGGCCCGGAAACATCATCAGGCACAAGTGGTGGTGTATCAATTACTTGTATTTGTATATCTTCATAGGGAATCATCCCCGGCTGAGGAAGACTAGTGGTAAAAGGATAATCAGCAACTTTAACTTTTGCATTGCTGAAAGTTGCCAGAAGTGATGATTTACCCGTATTGGGATATCCCATTAAAATAATCTGACCTGCCCCTTCTTTTTCTATCTTATAGGGATTGTAAGTTCCGGTTGTTTCAGATTTTTTTTCTTTTTCTTCTTTTAAGTTTGAAATCTTTTTTCTTAAATTAGCCTGTAATTTTTCAGTCCCCTTATGTTTGGGCATAATTGCCAGCATTTCTTTTAAGGCTGCTATTTTTTCTTCTGCTGTATCTGCATTGCGATATACCTCTTCGGCTTCATAATACTGAGGAGGTAAATTAGCAGGCATAATTATCCCCCCTTTTATTTTTATAATTAAAATTATATGAAATAATAAACAAAAAACCCCCGTCAGGGGGCTAAAAATCATTCGTTTTCTACTTCTTCCTCTTTTTCTTCTTCTTCATCCATAAATTCTACACCCTGTACGTGGATAAAAATATCTTTGGGAACAAGACCAGTCATTCTCTCAATAGCCTGACCCACATTTTTCTGTATAGATTCTGCTACTTCGGGAATGGATGCACCATATTCTATAATCACATATAGATTAACGGTTACTTCTTTTTCTTCAAGTTCTACCTCTACACCCTTTGTCAGATTTTTTCTTCCCAACATTTCGGCAAAACCACCTGCTATACCACCACTCATTCCAGCTACACCTTCAATTTCAGTAGCAGCCAACCCGGCAATTATTGCCACTACCTCATCAGCAATCTCTACCTTCTCAATATTCTCATCAGCCATTTACTTCACCTCCAATAAATGATAATATACTCAATACTTATTTCACTATCTATTGTAAAAATATATATGTCACTATATTATTAATTCAACAAATAAATCAATAATCCTTCTTCAGATAAAATCTAATTAAAACTGTGGCTCAACAAATTTACCTCCTCAACATCTTTTTTAAGGGCAGGTCACAATATTTTTTTCTATTAACACAACAAGCAATTTTTCGATATACAATAAGTGCATTAGATTCTCCTTCAATTTCATCAATTATATCAGTAAATTCTCCTGCATTGAAACTTTTATTATCAAGAAAGATTATATTATTCATAAAATATTTTGCACAAGATATTCCGCAATCTCTCCTTTTCTTAGCTGCCTTTTTTAAATATGAAAATGATAAAAACAGTTACCATACTTAAAAAAAGTATGACTTCCGCCATGGTATATACATCCATACCCCGCATGCGCAGATGAGCTATACCTGAACCCAAAATTAAAATGATTGAAAAAATTGTGATTAACAACTTTTGCAATAGGCTCATTTTATTTTACCCCATTTCTATAAATACTTTCTACTTCTATTTTTCCTTCATATTTCAGGGTATATTATCAGTATATTTTTAATTCTATAAAAATAATTTAATTCCTTTTTGATCTTAATATTTTCCTGATCTCTTCAATATTCAAATTATAAATAGGTAAAGAATAGTAATCAGCGGGAGAAATTGTCTGAAAGGTTGTATCTTCAACTCTAATTCCTCCAGGACTTAGTATATGATCCTTATCAGCCAGCCTAAGTTCCAGCTTAAAAAAATATTTTTTTATATTTTTACTTTTATTAAGAATAACTTTACAATAATCCTATAAATGATTTGATTATTTTGGCTGTAAAGCCCCAGATAATATGGCCTTGATATTTATAAAAATATACCGGAAAAAATCCCTCACGCCAGTTATAATTTTTGCCACCCGGTATTAGTTGATAGGGAAATTCATCAACCGGCACTTTTTTTATTTTTAATTTATAACAATCAGGAGGGTTATCTTTAAAATATCTCAGTGGAACTGCAAAAATGTCTTTTACTTCTCCCGTATTATAATCTATATCATCTAAAGAATTAATTTGAAGTCTTCCACAAAAAGAATAAATTATTAAATTATATGGGGTCACCAAAAAGTCCAATTCACCGAATAATTCTACTTTGTCACCACTCAAACTAAGTTCTTCCCGGGTTTCTCTTAAAGCAGTTTGGGCCCTGTGTTCATTATCCTCTATCTTTCCTCCTGGCAACGAAATTTCACCGGGCTGAGTTGATAGTTCCTCCGCTCTCACCTGAAAAACAATCTGTAATTCACCACTATTCTCAAACAAGGGTAAAAGAACAGAATAAAATTCATTTACTCCTAAAGGAACAGGTGAATTTTTATTTATTTTGGCTTTTATTTCTTTGATATCCATTATTAACTCCTTTCATAAACTCTTTTAAAATTCATGTTATAGCTTTAAAGATTCTAAGGTCTGTTTTTTTCATTACTTCGAAGAGGCTACATTTCCTTAATTTCATCAATCTTTTCTAGTGAATAATTTTTATATTTAGTTATTTCTTTTTCTCTATTTTTTTCACGTAGTTTCCAAATTATTAAATATTTTTGAATCTCATATAATTTATAAAATATATTTCTAATAGTATTGTCAAAACGAACTGATAAATCGCTATCATAACCCTGCCAGAAATATTTATTATTAAAACCACAATAATCAAGTACAGAAAACTCTATACCGGGATCCCCCCACAGGGATCGATCCCAATCTATTATACCCTTTATTTCTTCACTGAAGGTATCAACCAATATATTTTGCTGCCAGATATCCATATGTAAGAGGGAAGCCTTTTTTTCTGTACTCAAAAAGATTAAGTTTATCGTGCAAAATACTTCTGGCCATTTCTGCATCTATTTCACTGTATACACCACAATCTTCAATATTATCTATTAATTTATTCCACATAATTTCAAAGGCGTCTTTCCAGTTTCGTGACGGTTCCATACAATTATGAGGGCCAAGATAACCATAATTATTTCCTCGGCAATTCTCGTGTAATTGAGATAGATATACACCCATTTTTTCCATAATCTTTTTATAGGCGTCTGCAGAAATATCAATTTCAGATAGGGCTTTACCCTCTATATATTCCATCAAAAGGTAATCTCTATTAACTACTTCCCTGCTATCATCATATAAATATATTTCCGGGACCGGAATAGAAGTATTATCATTCACTATTTCATGTATTATAGGTTCTTGAGCCATCATGTTTTTTTCGTAAAATATAAAACCTTCTTTATCAGAAGGAGCTATTCTTAAAATTAACTTATTTTCAGTAAGATTGTGAAATAAACTATCGCCAACCCTGATTAAAAAAGTGCTGTTAAATTTACCTGTTTTAAGAGGTACAATTTCCGAACTCTTAATTCCATTTTCACTTATGATATTTCTGGCTAATTTTAAGTCTATTAGGTTACTCAATATAAAGTTCTCCTTTCCGGTTTTCTAAATTATATCATCTAATGAAGGTAAAATTCCAATGAAATCTAATATTTTTATATTATGTGAATTATTTTAATAAAATAAAAAATTATAATAAGAATGCGAAAAAACTATGGGGTCAGGTAATGCATTACCTGACCCCATAGAGTATTTCATTTATATTTTCCTTATTTCAAAATCCAATTCTTTATTAGTTTATGTTCATAATCTTCTTATATATTTATGAAAAGAAAAACATACCAGGTAATACTATTAAATTTGCTAAAAAACTAAAAACACTATTTTAAATAGTAGAATTATTGTAAAACTTTAATTTTTGAAACCCATCAATCCAAATATCAATAATAAAAATACAATTACTCCCAGTATACTCAAGATATTAACAGCACCAAACTGATGAATTAAAGGTACTGATGAGGCAGTGAACAATCCGCCTCCTACAAATGGTTCAAATAAGATCTGTTTATAACCAAAACTTTCCAATGCTGGAGTTTCATTTTCGGGATCAGCTACTTTCATCAACATTAAGCCAGTTGCAGCTACACCTGTTGATTGACCAAAATCTCCTATTCCTCTTTCCAGCCAGTAAGAAGTCAATATTTTAGGGGCAAGATACAGAAGCACAAATAATGTCCAGAGTATGCCTCCCAGAGCCAGGGTGAGAAATGGTATAATATTCTCACCAATAACTGATAAATCTAATGTAGCCAGAGCACTCGCAATCAATATATCAAGGGAAAAACCCTGTATTCTATTAATTAATCCGCGATCTAATGTATGATAGCTATCATATTTATCAAGTAATTTTTGAAGGACAATACCCCCGATCATAGCAATGGGAAATAATGGTACATGTTCAATTAAAAATACTCCTGATGCAGGTCCCCAGCTCACTGCTTCAATCCATTGTAGTAAATCCAAAATAATAACCCCAATTAAAATAGATAGTGATAAATAACCAAAATGAAGTGACAATGGTTCTATGGACTCAGAACCTGTGCTTAAATAACCAGCTATAGATCTATTTTCTTGTTTAAATAATCCATTTTTATTTACATTGTTTTCAATATCAATTTTATCAATAGCGGTTAATTTATCATTTCTTATACCCCAATTTATTATCATCATACCTAAAATAACTCCACCAAGTATACCCACAGTTGCCATTCCCATAGCCATAGGGGCTCCTTCTGAGAAACCGAGTTGTTGATAGGTATTGGCCATTCCAGCTGCAGTACCATGACCACCTACAAATCCAATTTCAATCAAAGCTCCAGCCATGGGATCAATTCCAAACACCGGTTTTAAAAACAACAAAACAAGTAAAATACCAACAATATATTGACCAAAAGAGAAAATATAACCCAGAACTATCTGGGGTCCAGCTAGATTCCATACTTTTTTAATATTGGGAATTTTACGACCTAGAAATAGAGAAGCAAAAACGACAATAATCATCAATCCAGGAAGTTCGCTCCAGACTTTCAAAATATTGTCGGTGAAGATACCTGCCTTAAGACTGCTTGCAAAATCAAATTTCCCCAGTACTTCCGGACCCAAAAAAAGTCCAACAAAACCGGCAATAATAGAACTTGGTAAAAAGAGATCCTGAAATAATTCTATTTTTACCCTAATCAATTTACCTACTGCCAATAATAAACCTAAAATTAGTAAACTAAAACCGATAGTTGAAGCAGACATATAGTATTCCTCCCTGCTTTTATTATTAAATACTTCTTGTGTTTAATATAAGGGGTAAATAACAATTAATAACAGGGAGTAATAAAAAATAACAAAATATTTTTTAAATTATCTTTGAAGACCATAAAAAATCAAACCATCAATAAATTTTTTAAAATTAATTTTAGCATTTTTATCAGTTTTTCCTCTCATTTTATCCATCTCAGTCTTAACTTCTTTAAAACTATACAACCCATTAGCATAATACCGGAAAGTTTCATTCATATAATCTTCAAGACCAAGGCTTGCAAGATTTCTTAAACCTTTTAAAGCAGTTCTTCTTATTCGCTGTTCGACTGCCTTGTAATTATCATCAACTTTACTGCATATCTCTTTAATTGTATGTTCTGACATATTTAGATCATTTTTAACAAGATATTTGCAAATATTTATTATATCCTTACTGCCAGTCTCACCCAAAATTCCTATATCATTCATAACCTTTTTAATTTTGTTTTGAATATAATTTTTATCTTCTTTCTGGGGAGAGTTATCAACTAATTGATTTATTTCCCCAATTATTTTATTTCTCTTAATTTGTTTTATTTCTTTTTTAATTACATTTTCAACTTCCACAGCATTTATGGGTTTAGAAATATAATAATCAACACCACTACTGTATGCTTTCCCTATTATTTGTTTCTCAGAAACCTGTGAAATCATAATAAAGTGAATTTCATCATTTTCTTTTTTAATTTCTCTCATTAAAGATAGCCCATCCTTGTCAGGCATTAATAAATCAATTAAAATTATATCAGGTTCTAGTATCTTTATATCTTCAATTACATCAATGCTTTTTAAAGAATAACCAACAACATTTCCCAATTCTTTTTTTCTAATAATCTGTTTCAAAATTTTAACCACATTAAGATCATCTTCAATAATAAAAATTTTCATTTTATTCCTCCAGCTTTTCACATGGAATTATTACTTCAAAAATAGTTTTTTCGTTAATTTTTGATTTTACAATTATTTTACCCCCGAAAATATTATCTACAATATCCCTGGCAAGACTCAAACCCAAACCACGATTAACTTCACCGGTTTCATAATTTATTTTTGTTGAAATACCAGGAGAAAATATTAAATCTTTATTTTTTTCCTGAATACCCGGACCATTATCCTGTATTTTGAACACATGATTATTACTGCTCTGTTTATATATCATCACAACTTCACCATTTTTAATTTCAGATACTGCTTCAAGAGCATTATTTAAAATATTGCGAAGGACTGACATTAAATAATAATCATTTTGCACAATAAAATCTTTTTTTAAATCAATTTCAAAATCAAGCTTACAATTTAATTTAAAGCTATCATAATTTAACTTCAAAATTTCAATTAATTCACTTAGATATAACCCTCCTGTTTTCGAGCTTTTTTCAGTAATTTTATTAAGCTCTTTTAAAATTAAATTATAACCTTTTTTGATTTCATGTATATTTTTTGCTATATTAAGAGTTTTACTATCCCAGGTATCAACTTTCTCCTCATTTTTAATATTTTCATGTAGTTTATATGCTGAACTCATAACATTTTCAATAAACTCTTTATTTTTTTTAATCCAGTATGATTCAGTTTCCAACCTTGATGAAAGCAACATAAGCTTTTGATATCTTTTCAATTCTTCTTTCTTTACCACTAAGATTCTGTAATACTTCAATGACTTCAGGATAAGGATAATAATAAGAGATCTTAAAACTGCTGCAAGAATAATGACAATAAGTATATTCCAGTTTACCTCAAATAAATTAAATAAGTACCTAAAATAAATTTCAACTAAATTTGCTGACAAATCCATAATAATCAACAATGGTAATTGTACAAAAATATTATCAATACTATACTTCCTAATAAACAGCCAAAACAATATAGCATAAAAGATATAATAAATAAAACTGGGAAGATAACTAATAAAAGAAATTAAGTAAGTTCCACCTTCAAAAATTTCCACTAATACCCTGAATAAATAAACCGCCACACCTGCTCCTAATCCAGCAATCAAAGGGTCTAATGCATCAAAAATGTATAAAATTATAAAAAATGCTATAACTCCACCAGAAATTTTAAAGGTTGTATCAAATAATCCAAAGCTAACCTGAGAAGCCAGTGCCACCAGCAGACTTGAAATTAATAACTTTTTTACACTTTTATTCATTTTTTTCTCCATCATTCTTCCATATTATTTTCTCCTGTCCAGTAATCAAGATCAGGTTCACTGAGAACCATATAAATATTACCGGTGTTTAACCAAATATCTTCAATCACACCACCCTCATAATCCAGAGAACGATTTGCTTCTTCCAGTAATTCATTTTTTGATTCTACTATATTAACCCTAATCCATGAGCCCTGTATTTCCTCAACTTCTATCAAAGACATACTTCTCTTGTCATCCTCAAATTCACCAAAAATTACATAGTGCTCCCCGGGCTCAAGAAAGTCATTTTTCTCTTCACCCTTTATCCTGTCACCAGAAGCAAAAGATAAAAACGAAAATACCAGCATAAAAATAAAAATATAAGTTAAAATTTTTCTCATTTAAATCACCTTCCCCAAAATAATTATCCTTTCACCTTACTGATAGTGAATATATCCTTTTGCCCTAAATTAAATTTGAATTTTCATTTATACTAATATTATTACATATAGATTATAACAGTCAAGGAATTAAACCCCCTTTTATAATTATTCTTCAAAATCTATAAGGTTAAGATCAATATCATTATTTTTTAGTAATTTCATAAAATAAGTTAAATCCTTTTGTGCTCTACTATTTAGAAGTTTAAATAAAGCCTTTGCATCAGATTCAGATCTGTGTTTTTGCTGAATTTCAAAGCCGTGATCATTTAATAGATTCTCTAAACCCTTTGAGGCAAATCCCCTTCTTTTCCATTTAATGTCTCTCATACTGCACAACCAAATTTTATCATCAGCTTCTCTTATTTCTTTTATAATAAACTTGCGGTCAAAATCTGCATTGTGTGCCACTACAAAAGAAGATTGAGAAAAAATTGAAATTAATTTCTCTTTATCTATGTCTCTGTTTTTTAATTCTTTTAGTGAAATACCATGAACTTTTTTAGCTCCATCACTAATTTTTACTCCCGGTTCTCTCTGACCGGTATATTTGTCTATTAAGTATAAATGCCCCTGTAAATCAAAGCTAACCAGGAGTACTGTTATCTCAATAAATTCATCTTTCGTAGATAACCCTGTAGTCTCTGTATCTAAAATAACAGCTTTATTTTTATAAACTTTTTTCTTTTTTAAATTAGAATTAGTCATTTTTAAATCCTCAGTTCCTCCTTTACTTTTGTTTTTAAAATATATATAAACAACAATAACTATGATTATTAAAATTAAACTCATATTTTTCTCTCACTTTTTTATATTAATAATTTTATTTTTTTCCATCAGACATTAAACTCGCCTGATCTGTCTTGCGCAAAAACCAGGCAGCAATGGGAGCAATAAGGGCACCCAACCCCAGTACAGAAAAAGGTAATAACCAATTTGTAGCAGAAATCACATTATCTACATTATTATAATGTTGCAAAACTCTACCAAAAACTGCTGGAGAAATAATAGTTATTAAAAATCCAAAAGCATTTTGTATACCAAGAGTAGTAGCTTTTATATCAACATTCACCATTTCAGTTAAACCTGTAGAAAAGCAAGCGGAATCAGCAATCACCCAGAAACCAATCCAAATTCCTATTACAACAGTGATTATAAGAGATTTTCCATGAAAAATTCCAAATATAAATTGAGCCAGGAGACTACAAAGTGCAGATATCATAATCGTCTTCGTCCGTCCCAGCCTATCACTCAGATAACCCATTAACCATACACCAGGCACTCCAACCATGATAATTAATGATGCAAGACGCCCCCCAAGTACAGAAGCCTGTACCTGACTGTAACCGGCAGCAGCAACTGCAGATACCATAAAAGGACCAATCCAGCCCCAGAATCCATATAATTCCCACATATGTCCTATATAACTAAGAGTTATCAAAACAGGTCCCTTGTATCCTCCCTCAGGAAAAGGTTTTATATCTTTTTCAACTAATTCTTCTTTATATTCTTCTGATATTTTATTTTTTGGAGATTTTTCAACATATTTATGTACAAGAAATGCCGCTAAAAAAGCAGGTAATGAAGTTGCCATAACCGCAATCTGCCAGCTAAATTCACTGGCTATTAAAGGAGCGATAAAATATGTAGTACCATAGGAAAAGGTAAGCCCTCCAATGTAAGCACCAAGAGACTTACCTCTTTCACTTGAGGTAAACCAGTTAGACAGTAGAGACATACCTGGAGCATAAATACCACCACAAAATATCCCGGCAAAAAGTCTCAGAATTAATACACTCCAAAAAGAAATAGCACCCCAGGCAAATAAAGTAGAAAATATGGCAGTTCCCAGCATAGAATAAACTAAAACCTTCTTTTCTCCTAGTTTATCGGCAAGCCATCCGCTAAATATCACAGCTATTACATAACCCGTTTGAAAAGCAGAAAGTATAATACCTACTTCACCGGGGTTTAATTTAATATCCTCTACTATAAAATTCAAGAGGGCAGAAAAATTATACCAGGTCAGATAACTAAAAATCATAGCCGCAACCATTATTATAAGAATCCTGTATTTTTTTTCAATCTTCAAATTCATTTTTATCTCCTTTAGATTTAAACATGTATTTTTGTTTCTCTTATATTTTAATATTATATAAAATTGCTGTATTTCCTTTTCAAACAAACAAAATATATAATAAATATTATTTTTTTGCAGGAATTAGTTGATTTATAGTTAATTTAATCTATAAAGTGTTATTTTTAGTTTAA
>CAZSTU010000012.1:959-19791 GCA_964609745.1 uncultured Halanaerobiaceae bacterium | reverse complement strand
GGATTTTCCCTTTCTATTTTTTTATCTATATTAATAATATTTTTTCTACAGCCTTTATTTTATCTTTATTATTTATTATTCAAATTCTACAAATATTCCAAACTTTTTGCAGGTTTTAGGAAGCAATTCTAGAAATATTATTATAGAAGAAAAATGTAAAAATGTTTAACAGTCATATCACGGAGTGATTAATTTGCGTAATTTAATTATAAAAACTAAGTTTTTACCTCCATCTTCACCCAAAAATTGTTGGATTGATGATAAGCTCTGGCAAAAATACAATCAAATTAAAAATTATCCTCTAACTCTGGTGAAAGCCGGACCGGGATATGGTAAGAGTACAACCCTTTCACTATATTTTAATAATAACTTTGATCAGCAGTTTTACTGGTATAGTATTGATGAACTTGATGCAGATCCTGCTCTGTTTTTTCTGAATTTAATACATGCTTTTAAATTCAAGAAAGATAATATTGGAGCAGAGGCTATTAAAATATTAAATAAAGGCGATCAGGAAATCTCTATCAAACAAAGTATTGATCTGTTATTAAATGAACTTTTAAATAAACTAAAAAAAGAAACTTTTCTGGTGCTTGATGATTTTCATTTAGTCAATGATAACTCCCAAATTAAAAATTTATTTGTGCATTTTATCAAAAATATTCCACCACAATTGCACGTAATCATTGCCAGCAGACAAAAAATTAATTTTAAAGAATTACCAGAATTAAGATTAAAGAAAAAAATTTTACTTATTGAAGAATCAGATCTTACTCTTGATGAAAATGATATAAGAGAATTTCTATTGACAACCTATAATCTGGAACTAAATCAAAATGAAATAAATAAATTAAAAATCGAAACAGAAGGCTGGATTATGGCGATAGATCTGATAGGAGAGGGTATCAAAAATGGCGCTGACCTTAACAATATATTTAAAAAAGACACTAATTCTCTGAAACTTCTATTTCAATATCTGGCCTTTGAAATACTGGATAATCAAGAAGAAGAAATTAAAAATTTCCTTTTAAAGTCAGCTGTATTGAAGTATTTAAGACCTGCTATCTGTAATAAAGTTTTGGATATTAATAATAGTAAAGAAATACTTGAAAATATATACAATAAAGGCTTATTTATTTATTCACAGGGAGACAGGCAATATCGATACCACCATCTATTTCATGAATTTTTAAAAGAACAGGGGCAAAGAGTATATAATTATAAAAAATTACACCAAAAAGCAGCAGATATCTGTGAAGATATAGGTGAAAATGGTTTTGCCATTTATCACAGTCTTGAAGCCGATAATGAAGAAAAAGCAGCCACATTAATTTCATCATCAGCTTCCAAACTACTAGAAAAAGGTAGAATTGAAACCTTACAGGCTGGTCTTGACAGGTTATCTATAAATATGTTTGAAAAGTACCCTTCTCTTTATCTTTATCAGGGTGATATTTACCGCCTTCGCAGTTATTTTAATAAAGCACTTGAAGCATATAAAAAAGCAAAAAATATTTTTCAAGAATCCAATGACAGATTAAATTTAAGTAGATCTCTTCAAAAAATTGCCATGATTTATTTGGACACTGTACAGCCAGTACAGGCAGAAAAATACCTGAAAAAAGCATTAAAACTCAGAGATGAAGAAAACTTATGGGAAGAAGCATCAATATTAAAATTAATGGCTGAAAACAAGGCTAATGAAGGCCACCTTCGCCAGGCAGAAAAACTACAACAACAGGCAAAAAATATTTCTGACATCACTATTAGCAATAATAACTTTAAGGCAAGGGTTAAACTCAGAACCGGAAAACTAAATAGAGCTCAAAGTATTTTAGAAGAAAAGGTTAACCAGGAAAAAGAAAAAAAGCGCACACCAAAATCGCATCGCGAAACTATTCTCGTCCTGTCACTGATTCACAGTTTTAAGGGGGAATCCACACCTGCTAAAAATTATGCTCAGGGTGGAATTTACCTTGGACAGCAATTTTACTCTCCCTTTATCAGAGCAATAGCTTATATGCGTCTTGGTCATGCCTATCAATTAATGGGGAGACATAGAACAAAAGAAAGTCGTGATGCCTATCAAAAATCTCTTGAAATAATAGAAAAATTCAAAATACCCAGAGGAAAAGCAGAACCTTTAATGGGTCTATCACTACTTGAAGCATTTTACGGTAACACAGATAAAGGAATAAGTTATGGAAAAGAGGGCATCATTATCTCTGAAGAAGCTGGTGATGAGTGGGTTGCCGGTTTAAACAAAATTGGTTTGGGAATCAATCATTTCTTTGCTGAAAATCTGGAAAAAGCAGAAGAAATATTTCTTAACAATAGTAAAACCTTTTTAAATTTAAATGATAGATTTTGTCTCACTGTCTGTAAATTATGGTTATCACTAATTTACTACCATCGCCAGAAAAAAAATAAATTTATACTAATTGCTAAAGAATTATTTAAACTTGTTCAAAAAGAAAATTTTGAATTCATATTTTACCGACCTACATTACTGGGAGCAGATAATCCCAACTTACTTGTACCTATACTGCTGGAAGCAAGAGAAGAGGATATTAAAAAAGAATATATTAAATCTCTCCTTGCAGAACTGGAACTATCTGATGTTGAACATCACCCCGGCTACACTCTGCGAATAGAAGCCTTTGGTAATTTAAGAGTTTGGCGCGGCAAAGAAGAAATCAACAAAAAAGAATGGGAAAGGGAAAAAGCCAAAGAATTATTTTTGCTTTTACTGATACACCGTGGAGAATTAATTCCCAAAGAAAAAATATACTTTTATCTCTGGCCGGATAAAAGTGAAAAAAAAGCCGCACGCAATTTTAAGGTTACTCTGAATGCCCTAAAAAAAGCCCTAGAGCCAAATCGCAAACCAAGGCAGACTCCTTTTTTCATAAATAGAAGAGGTTCTTCCTATGGTTTTAATGACAATGCAGGTTACACCTACGATGTGGAAAAGTTTGAAGAATTAATTAATTCTGCAACTAAGGCAGATAATATTGGTGTAAAAATCAAAAATTATCAGGCAGCAGTGGATTTATATCAGGATGATTTCATTGTAGACAAACTTTATATTGACTGGATAAGAAATGAAAGAGAAAGATTGCGCAATATCTTTTTAAATAATGCCGACAAATTAATGGTAAACTACTTTAAACAAGCAAAATATGAAAAATGCCTTGAGATAGGCAATAAAATACTGGAAATAGATAACTGCTGGGAAAATGCATATTATTATAAGATGAAAAGTTATAATAAAATGGAAAAACGATCAATGGCAATAAAAGTCTTTAAAAAATGTAAAAGTCTGCTTGATAAAGAATTAAACGTTTTCCCCTCAACTAAATTAAAAAATTATTATCAAAAATTAATAAATGATTCATAATATAAAATGACCCAAAAAGGGATGGCCGTAAAAGAAGCCATCCCTTTTTTACTATTCTTCCAAAAACTCAATAACAGTATCAAGCAGTTGTTTCAGATCATCAACTAATGGTGAATGTCCACAGCCATCAAGATATACAAGGCGGGCATTTTCACCAATATCATTTTTTATATCTTTAGCCATTTGTTCTGTCACTACCTTATCATTTTTCCCCCAGAGGATAAGAGTCGGAACATCAATAGAAGCTGCCTCTCCACTTCCTTTTTTAAGTCCATTGTATTCATCACTTATATTAAAATGAGCCAGAGCATAATCTACATCAACCAGGTTACGCTGAGTAAACATATCTTCCAGATATTGATCATATCTTTCAGGATCCGGTTGATTATCAGTATATATTATATTGTTCCAGATGGTTTTCATTGTCTCTTTATCTTTATTTTTATATGCTTTTAGAACCGGTTTTACCTGAACCGGATCTTCAGCAATCTCTTCTTTATCTGATAATAATTCACCTGGAATGGGTTTCCCTTCTTTATCTTTTTTAAATATTGGATAGCCCTTTGTGCCTACAGATTCCATTAAAATAAGCTTTTTTACATAATCACCATAATTTGCAGCAAATTTCATGGCAACTCCGCCTCCAGTTGACCATCCCATTAAATTAAATTTTTTTAGCCCCAACTCGTCTACAAATAACTTTAAATCTTCTGAAAAATCTCCAAGTGAATTAATTTCCTGGTTATAACTGGATATACCAAATCCTCTCATATCTACCGCATAAATTTTATAATTTTCTTCCATATTTTCCAGGAATAGATCCCAATGTTTAGAAGAAGTCATATTGCCATGAAGCAGGATTAAAACCTCTTTACCACCACTTCTTTCCCTAAAACCCAATTCTTCTCCATTAGAAAGTTTAACTTTTTTTAACTCTATATTCATGTAAACTCCTCCTTCTTATTTATTGTCTTTTATTATATTATATCTGAAATATGGTTACAAATGGGTTACAAAGTTGCTTATGTAACTATTGTGTAACCACCTTGAAACAATCATTTATTATTGTATTATCTGAAAGGTGGTGATCATAATATTCCTAGCGACTATTTAATTATATATTTTTATATTTAATATTAATTTTATTAAAAGATTAAGGGAGGAATACAAATATGAAAACCATGAATGACAAAATGATTGGTATAATTTTAGTATCCTCAATCCTAATGTTAATTGCTCTTTTTACAGATTCAGCTATTTTGTTTGCATTTTCCTTTCCCTTTTTATTGTTTGCCTGGATGTATGCAGGTGCTCTAAAGAACGGTCAAATAGGTAAAGGATATAAATATTCGTTGATTTCTATCCTGTTGATCTGGCTTATTGGATTTACTTCAATGGTTTTGATGGATACCTCTTCTGTGCCTGAAATATATTTTGGAGGATTCCCTCTGGCAACAGCGATAATGGTTTACTTTGTCTGGGGTCTACCCTTTATAACCGGCACATATACATTTGGATATTTCTTTGAAAGTAACTGTATCAATGAAAAAGAGTTAAAGGAATTAGAAAATTATCTTAAACAAAATGAGTAAATAAGACATACAAAAATTTAAGAGGAGAGGATTCCTACAATGACCACTATAATTACGATAGCTATTTTATATTTGTTAATAATTTTTGGAATTGGTTTCTGGGCAATGAAGCAGACAAAAACATCAGAAGATTTTTTCATAGCTGGTAAAAGTCTGGGATTATTCGTAATGGCCATGGCAACATTTGCCACAGCCCTGAGTGGATTCCTGTTCATCGGCGGTCCTGGCCTAACATATGAGGTTGGTATGGGGGCATTATGGTTTACATTTCCGACAAGTATATCATTTGCTATGGCCTGGTATATACTCGGCAAAAAAATGCGCCTTTTAACAGAAGCCACCGGTGCAATGACTATTGCTGATGCTATTTATCACCGATATAATAGTAATTTTGCTAGAGGCCTGACAGGTATTGCTACACTGGTGGGCATAATACTATTTATGGCAACCCAGGTTCTGGCCCTGGGTACCATAATATCATATATTTTTGGTATCAGTACAAATGCTGGAGTTATTATCGGGATGACAGTAGTAGCCGCCTACTCTACAGCAGGTGGCATCCTTGCCGGTTCCTATACAAGTGCTTTTCAGGGCAGTATGATGGCGGTAGGTTCTTTACTCGTATATGTACTGGCAGTATCTGTAGGTGGTGGTATGTCAAATATTACGGAAACTATTGCTACTACAAATTTTACAGGAATGTCAGAGGCCTTACCTGAATTTGTCGGTCCCTGGGGTCTTGCTGGACCGGTTGTTGGAATGAGCTGGTTTTTTGTATTATCCATCGGTATAGTCGGCCAGCCACATGTTGTCAACAGGTTATATATGATAGATGATATTAAAAGATTAAAGTGGGGGCCTGTGGTTGCAGCTATCCCTGCAATAATAGGAGGAATGTTATTTTTCGGTGCAGGACTGGTAGTAAGATATCTGGTTATGATCGGGGAAATTGAGCCGCTGGCCAATTCAGATGATGCCATAATCTTTTTTGTAACCGAATATGCTCATCCAATATTGGCCGGAATAGTTCTTGCGGGAGTTACAGCTGCAATCATGTCAACCTGTGATGCCTTTCTAAATATTTCCTCTGCATCAGCTGTAAGGGATATTCCCTTTTCACTAGGAACACACTTAAGTGACAAAAAACAGCTCTTATATGGTATACTTTCTCCCATTTTTCTCTCCATTATTACAGTACTGGCCGTTCTTGGGCTGGGAGACCGCGGTATTGCCCTGCTAGGAGCAGTAGGATGGGGTACATTCGCAGCGGCACTGGCTCCGGCACTCGGCATAGGGCTAAACTGGAAGGGAGCTACCACAGAAGGAGCTGTCAGCTCAATAATAGTGGGGCTTGTAGTTAGTGTAGGTCTTGAATTGTTAGGAATTTTAGGAGTTTACGAACTGCCACATGGTATGTATATTGGTGCTCTGGCTATGATTCTTTCAATAATAACTTTCATATTAGTTTCTTATGCTACTGAAACCAAACAAATAGATGAAAAAATTGAAAAAATACTGGATGTTTAATAATTTAACTGGAGGTGTCTATGGGCCAGTATTAATTACTGGCCCTAACCGTAATGACTGATAAAGTATTTTATAAACTGGAGAATTTCTTTACCACAAATAGCATATATTTTACTTATTATGATCTTTATTTTAAAAATAACGAAATATTATTAGCATATCTGGAGGAAAGCCATAGATCATTTTTAGTAAGAAATCCAAGGGTCGGTGAAATCAAAAGAGAAAAGTTACAAAACTTAAGTTACAATAAAATTAAAAATTATTGCAGTAAAAATATCATCATAACTTTAGATCAAATAAATAAAATATATTTCAGAAAAGCTAATTTCTTTAAAAATCTTAAATTATCAATTGAAACAGAAGAAAATCATATAAAATTATTTAATAGCAAAAATAATATTGATGTTAACCAAATAAAGAAATCACTTCAAAAAAGAGATTACCCTGTATCGACAAACTAAAAAATATTATGTTTTGTAACTTTTGTGTAACCACCCTGAAACAATCATCTATTATAATTTTTAATGAAATGAAAATTTTCAAAATTAATGTTAAAAATGGAGGAGGTAAAACATGTCGAATAATAAAGATCATATAGGTATAAAATCTACAGGTCTCTATCTACCGGATAAAAGAATGACAGCAAAAGAAATTTCAGAAGCAACTAAAGGTCACTGGACAGAAGAGGCAGTTAAAGAAAAGTTAGGAATAATCGAAAAAGTAGTTCCCGGTGAAGATGATGGAACACAGGAAATGGGAGCAAAGGCAGCCAAAGATGCTCTGGAAAGAGGGAATGTGGATCCGGAAGACATTGATTTGATCCTCTGTATTGGGGAAGAGTGGAAAGAATATCCCTTGACTACTTCCGGGATATATATACAGGGTAAAATAGGTGCTGAAAATGCCTGGGCCCTTGATATACAGCAGAGATGCTGCACAACTGTTGCTACTATGAAAATAGCCAAAGACATGATGCTTGCCAATGATGAAATAGATACAGTTTTAATTGCCGGTGGTTATCGTAATGTTGACTTTGTCGATTATACTGATAAACCAATGTCAATGATGTACAATCTTGGTGCCGGTGGTGGAGCTTTAATTCTGGAAAAAAATTTGGGCAGAAATGAAGTTTTAGGTTCACATGTTATCTCAGATGGTACTATGGCCAGAGATGCAGGTGTAAAATATGGAGGTTGTGCCAATCCCATCAATGAAGAAAATCTTGATGAAGCATACAATTCTCTAACAATTTTTAGACCTAAACACATGAAAGAAAGACTTAATGAAGTTTCCATGGATAACTGGATATATTGTATTGATAAAGCATTTGAGAAATCAAATATTTCCAAAGATGAACTGGGATATCTAGCAGTACTTCATTTTAAAAGGTCCATGTATGAATATATGCTTGACCTTTTAGATTTAAACAAAGATCAATCAACTTATCTCAGTCATTATGGACATCTGGGACAAATTGATCAGATTCTTTCATTACGGCTTGGACTTGAAGAAGGCAAGATAGAAAATGGAACAGTAATCTCAATGATAGCTGCCGGAATAGGTTATGCATGGGCAGCTAATGTTATCCGTTGGGGAGAAGTTCAATAATTAAAAGGAGGTTTTACCAAATGCGACTTAAAGACAAAGTAGCGGTGGTTACAGGTGCCGCCCACGGAATAGGTAAAAAAACTGCGGAAGTTTTTGCTAAAGAAGGAGCTAAAATAGTTGTTGCTGACTATGATCAAGAAAATGGTCAAAAAGTTGCCGATAATATCACTAAAAATGGAGGAGAGGCTCTTTTTGTCGAAGTAGATGTATCAAAAACAGAAAGTGCAAAAAATTTAATTGAATCCACAATAAGAGAATATGGCAAAATTAATATCTTAATCAATAATGCCGGTATTACCAGAGATGGTTTTCTGGTCAAGATGGATGAAAAAGACTGGGATAGAGTAATTGATATTAATCTAAAAGGTGTATTTAATTGTTCCAAATTTGCTGCCAAAGAAATGATGGATGAAGGAGAGGGTGTCATAATAAATGCAACTTCTGTAGTTGGACTCTACGGAAATATTGGACAGTCCAATTATGCCGCTTCCAAATTTGGAGTAATTGGACTCACCAAAACCTGGGCTAAAGAATTAGGGCCAAAAGGGGTGCGAGTCAATGCAGTAGCACCTGGTTATACAAATACTTCTATGATGGATACTGTTCCCGATAAAGTTCTTGATAAATTTAGGAAGAAGACACCACTCGGGCGTCTGGGAGAAGTGAAAGATATTGCAAAAGCATACCTATATCTGGCATCAGATGAAGCTTCTTTTGTAAATGGCGAAATCTTAAGCGTTGATGGTGGTCTTGTTTTAGGCTAATAAAACTAACAGGAGGTATTTATAGTGAAAGCAAGAAAAGAATACAAAGAAAAATTAATTTCAATACCGGAAGCAGTAGGCATGGTAAAGTCAAATCAAAAAATTTGTACTGCAATGGCTGCCTCTGAACCCCAGGGTTTACTCAAACAATTATCAAAACGCAAATCTGAAGTGAAGGATGTAAATATTGTCTCATGTTTGATGATGGGAGATTATGACTTTCTCCAACCAGAAATGAAAGGTCATTTTCTCAATGAAACCTGGTTTTATGGACCTACAGACCGGGAAAACCATCCCCATGGAAATGTAACCTATATCCCAAATAACCTTCATGAAGCAGGAGAAAAAAAGATTGAAAATGATGATATTGATATATTCTGGGGTACTGCTACTCCTATGGATGATCTGGGATTTTTCTCATTATCACTCGGTCTTACTTATGAAAAGATGATGATTGAAGAAGCTGATATTGTAGTTCTCGAAATTAATGAAAATCTTCCCTGGACCCTTGGAGATACACAGGTTCATATTTCCCAAATTGACTATGTTGTAGAAAATACAGCACCATTAATTGAACTCCCACCTGTTGAACCTGGCAAAGAAGAAATGAAAATAGGAGAAAATATTGCTGCAATGATAGAAGACGGCTCAACTCTTCAACTTGGAATAGGTGGTATACCCAATGCCATAACGCAGGCATTATATAACAAAAAAGACCTGGGGATCCACACCGAAATGTTTATTGACGGAATGGTTGATCTTTTTAAGGCCGGAGTCATAACTAACCAGAAAAAAACAATCTGGAAGGGCAAAATGGTAGGTACATTTGCCATGGGAACCCAAAAATTATATGACTTTATTGACCGCAACCTGGCAGTTGAATTTCAACAAGGCAATGTAACAAATGATCCCTGTATTATTGGGCAAAATAATAAAATGGTCAGTGTAAATACTGCACTACAGGTAGATTTAACAGGTCAGGTATGTTCTGAAGCCATAGGTAATAAACATTATAGTGGGACAGGAGGTCAGGTCGATACTCATCGCGGTGCTCAGCGTTCTAAAGGAGGTAAAGGAATAATAGCCCTTCGTTCTACTGCAAAAGGTGGCGATATTTCTACCATTGTAGCTGAATTACCTGCTGGATCCAAGGTGACTCTGGGCAGAAACGATATTGATTATATTGTCACTGAACATGGAATTGCTCACCTTAAAGGTAAAAGTGTGAGAGATCGTGTAGAGGAAATGATCAGTATAGCCCATCCAGATTTTAGAGATCAGTTACGTAAAAAAGCAAATGAAATTCAATTATGGTAAAAAACTGTAACCATTTTGTAACTTGGCTAAGATAAGTTATAATTAGTAATAATGTACTTAAAAATACTGACTCTTTTTCAAAAAATTTTGAAAGGAAGGTGGTAATAGTTTAAAATTTTTCCTGATGTGTTACAATTTTTTTAAAATTTAGGGGAAAATTTAATTAAATTAAGGAGGAAAAAGAATGAGAAAATTGGGGTTATTAACTTTATTGTCATTTTTAGTAATTACTCTTTGCCTGAGTTCAGCTGTTTCTGCAGAAGATACTATTAAATTGGGTGCTGTCAATCCACTGGGGGATATAACAGGCAGGCAGGGCACAAATGCCATGGAACTTGCTGTAGAAGAAATTAATGAAGATGGCGGACTGCTTGGTCGCGAAGTAGAACTGATAGTTGTGGATAGTGAACAAAAACCAGAAAAAGGAGCTTCTGCTATAGATAGACTGGCTACAGTGGAAGATGTGGACTTTTTCGTAGGAGGTATGTCCAGTGGTGTTCATCTGGCTCAAATTCCCATAATGAAAAAATACCAAAAAGTTACAGTCTGGATGGGAGCAGCAACACATAAGGCCGAAGAAGCTGTTGGTGAAGATGCAGACTGGTATTTCCATATCCACCCCTGGGATTATCAACAGGGAGCCAGTTATGGTGAAGGGTGGACTGAAATTGTAGAAAAACATTCAGAAGTTGATGTAGATAAAGTGTTCTTAGCTTATGAAGAAGGTTCATTTGGTACAGATTCTTATAAATCATACCAGGAATATTATGAAATGGCTCAGGAAGGTGAAGGACCTTATACTGAAATATTAACAGAAATGGAAGGCGCATCCTTCAAAAGTGCTGCAGCAGATGGTGGAGATTATCGTTCAGTACTTAGACAGGCAAAGGATTTTGATCCTGATCTCTTTATCTGGGCTGGCTGGGAGGCAGATGCCATTCCCATGTTAACTCAGGCCAAAGAAATTGGTTTTGAACCCCCACTTTATGTCGGTGCTCCTCCTGGATGGCCTCAAGATTTTGGAGAACATGAATTATCTGATGGTGTAATTTTATACGGTATGTGGGCCCCTGCTTTAAAAGAAGTAAGTTCAGAAGCAAAACACTTCTGGGATGCATATGTTGAAATGTTTGACGAAGAGCCGGCAACATATTTTGCTCCTCTGGGATATACAAATATTAAATTTCTGGCAAAAGGTATAGAAAATGCAGGTACTCTGGAAAAAGATGAAGTAATAGAAGCTTTACGCAATACTAAATATGACTCACCATTGGGTGATACACTCGAAATATCTCCAAGCCGAATTATTCCCACTCAGGGCTTTTCCAGTCAAAAAATTCTTCAATATCAGGATGGAGAACAACACGTAATCTGGCCCTTTGATAACTCAACTGCTGATATAGAGTATCCCTTTTCATGGGAATAAATAAATTAACTTTGCCGGGCTCCACCATGGAGCCCGGTTCAATAAAATTAAAGGATGGAGGGAGACTATGACATTTATTGAAAATAGGTCTAAATGGACAATTATCTCAGTTATTGCTTTTTTAATCATTATCGGAATGTGGATGCCCCACTCACTAATATATGGAATGCAAAGGGGAAGTCTGTACGCTGTAATTGCCCTGCCATTATCACTGGTACTCGGTATTATGGGTATTTTGAATTTAGCACATGGAGAATTTTTAACAATTGGTTTTTATCTAGCATATGTGCTAAGTTATCAGTTTGGGCTTGACCCTCTTGTTTCAATAGTTCCGGTTACTCTTATTATGTTAGCTATAGGTGCTATAATACATTTATTGACAATAAAAAGAGTTCTGGATGAGGGACATTTAAATCAATTATTATTAACATTTGGAGTTTCAATGATCATTATTGAACTGATTAAAATATTATTTACTACCCGAGTTCGTAATATCTCTACACCTTATGCCAGTATGTCAGTTGATTTTGGATTTTTTAAAGTCGGAGCTTATGAATTTATTTATCTGCTGCTTGCTGTAGCTATATTTTTTGGTCTGCGGTTATTCTTGAAAAAAACAAGACTGGGCCAGGCCACTTTTGCTGTAGGTCAGAATCCAAAAGGCGCCAAAATTGTGGGTATAAATAATGACTTTGTTTATTTATTTGTCTTCAGTATTGGAGCAGCTATGCTGGGAATTATAGCCTGTATTATGGCTCCACGAACTTCTATCTCTCCCATGACTGGAAATCCTCATTCTTTAAAATCATTTGCCCTTGTGGCCATGGCCGGATTGGGTAATATAAATGGTATATTATTTGCTGGCTTAATTCTGGGTATTGGTGAAGCAGTAATTCAAGGGATACCCGGATACGCCAGCTGGGCAGACCTTGTATTTTTCGGAGCACTAATTGCTGTTATAATGTACAAAAATTTATGGGAGGGTAGATAATATGGGTAAGAAGATATTGATTTTGTTTTTGCTGGCTCTTGCCTTTATTTTGCCGTTAATAATAGGCACGCACATGATTCACATTTTTACCACCATTTTACTGTATATGAGTCTTAGTTTGAGCTGGGATATGATGCTCAGAACCGGACAATTATCTTTTAGTACTGCTGCTTTTTTCGGTGTAGGTGCTTATGTGTCAGTCATTACAGTAGCTGACATGGGTATTTCTCCAGTTCTAAGTATAATTCTTGGCGGAGTTTTTGCAGCATTAGTAGCATATCTAATTGGTTTTGCAGTATTGAAACTAAGACTAATTTATTTTGCCATAGTTACCCTTGCACTGACTTTTGTATTTTCGGTTATAATTAGAAATATACCGGATATTACAGGAGGTCCAAGTGGTAAAATTTTAACTTCATCTATATTTAACGGTAATTCTCAAAAAATATACTGGTTAATATTAATAATTACTGTGGGAGTTATTGCTATTTCAGAACTAATCAGGAACAGTAAAATTCATTTTGCAATTAACTCAATCCGAAATGATGAGTTAACAGCCAGATCAACTGGGATAAATGTATTTAAATATCTATTGCTTATTTTTGTAATTAGTTCAGCCATTCAGGGCATGGTTGGATCATTATATGCTCAACAATATGCTTTTGTTGTTCCTGAAAGTATTTTTTCTCTTGACTTTTTACTATTACCAATTGCAATGGCTTTAGTAGGGGGTATTTACTCAACAATGGGGCCTGTTGTTGGGGCTGTCATTCTCGGTCTAATATCAGAATATTTAAAGTTAATAATGCCCTATGGCCATTTAATGGTATATGGTATTATAATTGTGCTTATTATTTTATTCCTGCCTCAGGGGATTTTTAAACCACTAAACAGTAAGTTTAAACAAATTATGCACAGTAACAGGGGGGAAGAACATGCCAACACTACAGGCTAATAATATTGTCAAAAAATTTGGAGGTTTAACAGCTGTAGATAATATATCGCTGAACCTTGACCGTGGAGAAATTCTGGGGCTTATTGGACCAAATGGAGCAGGTAAAACAACTGTTATAAATGTCATTGCGGGAACTTTACCTGTTAATGATGGTCAAATAGTTTTAAATGATACAGAAATTACTGACCTTCCCTCATATAAACGCAGTCACCTTGGAATATCAAGAACATTTCAGACAGTCCGACCTCTTGAAGATTTTACTGCTATTGAGAACATTATGGTTGGTGCACTTTTTGGACAAAATAAGTCTAAAAATGAAGCCAGGGAAATTGCCAGTGAGATCTGTGATTACATCAACCTGGAAAATAAAAATATGCCTGTTGATAAATTAACTGTTCTTGAATTAAAGAAGATTGAACTGGGCCGGGCCCTGGCTACGGATCCCGAGATTATCTTTCTGGATGAAGTAATGGCCGGACTTAATAGTGATGAAACCTGGGAAATGATAGAAATAGTAAGAAAACTGCGACAGAGCAATTATGCTATATGTGTGGTAGAACATGTTATGAAAGTAGTAAAAGAACTTACAAATAGAGTTATAGTCTTACATAAAGCACAAATTATTGCCCAGGGACCTTATGATGAGGTATCTCAGGAAGAGGAAGTTACAGCAGCCTATCTGGGGGAGGAAAAATAAAATGCTGGAGATAAATAATTTAAATGTTTCATATGATAAATTACAGGTAATATGGGATGTTTCATTAAATATAGAAGAAGACGAAGCTGTCGGCATTTTCGGCCCAAATGGTGCGGGAAAAAGTACGATAATTAAAGCTGTACTCGGTCTTGTAGACCATATAGACGGAGATATAATTTTTCAGGGGGAAAACTTAACAGGTTTAAATACACATAAAATCGTTAAAAAAGGGATTGCCCTTGTACCTCAAAACAGAGAACTTTTTCCTGAAATGACTGTTAAAGAAAATCTGCGTCTTGGCGCTTCATACATTCCTCATGCTCAGCCTAAAATAGAAGAAAGTCTTAATACTGTATATGAAATATTCCCCATCTTAAAAGAGAGAGAAGAGCAGCTCGCAGGTACAATGAGTGGTGGACAGCAGAGAATGCTTACAGTAGGTAGAGCTTTAATGTCAAGACCTAAACTTCTTATACTGGATGAACCTTCAGTAGGATTACAACCTTCACTTGTCACAGAACTTTTTCAAAAATTGAGTGATATAAAAGATGATGTATCAATACTTTTAGCAGAACAAAATGTAAGACAGGGTTTAAAAGTTATTGACCGTGGATATGTACTGGAAAATGGCGAAATTGTCATCCATGAAAATATTGAAAAACTATCTCAAAATGAACACGTAAAAGATTCTTATCTGGGAATATAATATTAATTCACTCATATCTCTCTTTACCCTCACATAATTATTAGTAGTTATAGGGGGTGAAGAGAGATTTCTATAAATATAAAACTAATTATTAATTTTTTGGGGAAATTACTTATTATTCTTGCTCTGGCTATGACAATACCGCTGGCCTTTGCAATTTTTTATGGAGAAAAAGATTTATTTTCCTTTATTTTTTCTCAGGGAATTATATTATTTTTTTTCCTAATAATCAAACCATTTAACTCTGATACAGATAAAAATTTAGGTTATAAAGAAGGGCTGGTAGTAGTATCTCTGGGCTGGATAATTATATCCTTATTTGGTGCAATCCCTTATATATTGACAGGATCTATAATTCAACCATTAAATGCCTTTTTTGAAAGTGTATCAGGCTTTACAACCACCGGAGCCTCTGTAATAAAAAGAACTGAATATCTAAGCAAATCCATACTTATATGGCGAAGTTTAACCCACTGGCTTGGGGGTATGGGAATAATTGTAATGGCCATTGCTATATTACCTGAATTAACCGGTAGTAATCATCTTTTTTACAGTGAGGTAACAGGTCCACTACCCCAAAATATCAAACCGGGAATAAGAGAAACAGCCAGGACAATAATGTATATATATATATGTCTTACTATCCTGGAATTTTTTCTTCTTATAAGTCGGGGCATGTCATCATTTTTGGCCTTAGTATATTCTTTTTCTACTATTTCTACAGGAGGTTTTGCCGCAAATTATTTGAGCATTGGTGGATTTGAAGATCAATATATAAGATTAATTATTATTTTATTTATGTTTCTTGGAGGAATGAATTTTGCATTAATATATAAGGTTTTTCAGGGAAAAATATTATATATATTTAAAGATGAGGAATTTCGGTTTTACTGCTTTATTTTATTTACAGCGATAATTTTAATATCATTAAATTTAAAAAATCAACTTTATAATGATTTATTTCCTTCTATAAAAGAAAGCATATTTCAGGTTATTTCTATTGCAACAACTACAGGGTTTTTTACCTCTAATTTTGATATATGGCCGCCTTTAAGTAAATGGATATTATTTGTGCTCATGTTTGTCGGAGGATGTGCAGGATCGACTGCTGGCGGCATTAAAGTTGTCAGGATCAAAGCCTTATTGAAAATATGTAAAAAGGTTTTTCAAAAAATCTTAGATCCAGAAAAAATAAATTATATAAGATTTAATAATACTGAATTAAATACCGGTATTATTAATAGCATATTGAGTTTCTTTTTTTTATATATAATACTATTTGTAGTTTCAGTCACAATTATTACTGCTCAGGGAACTGATATTATAAGTAGTATTTCAGCTGTTGCTGCCTCGCTCGGAAACGTAGGCCCTGCTCTAAATCTTGCTGGACCATTAAATACATATTTAAATTTTAATCCTATCAGTAGATTTGTTTTAATAATCTGTATGTTATTGGGCAGACTAGAAATATACACTGTACTGGCTTTCATCTGGCTGGACTGGAGATAATTATAACTATTTGCAGGAAAAACTTATTATATGTAGAATTAATAATTTAAGGGAAATGAAGAATTTTACCATATGAAAATTATTTAAAGGAGGATTATTTATGATTAGTAATAAGTTAGAAAAAGAATTTAATAAACAAATTAATGAAGAAATTTATTCAGCTTATATTTACCAGGCCATGGCAGCCTATTTTGCTGATGAAAGTCTGGAAGGTTTTGCCCGCTGGATGGATGTTCAGGCACAGGAAGAACTGGAACATGCACGAAAATTTTATGATCACCTCAATGAAAGAGGAGGAAGGGTAAAGTTAATGGCCATTGAAGCACCAAAACATGAATGGGAATCCCCTCTATCTGCCTTTGAGGATGCCTTAGAACATGAAGAGCACATTACAGGGCGTATAAATAAACTTGTAGATCTTGCCCTGGCAGAAAATGACCATGCATCTTATACTTTTCTGCAGTGGTTTGTAGAAGAACAGGTCGAAGAAGAAGACTCAGTTACAGAGATAATTGATAAAATTAAAATGATTGGAAAATCAGGTAATGGATTGCTGATGCTTGATAACAAACTGGGTAGTAGAGAAGAGTAATTAAATGTATTATTATACCACGAGAAAGTATATATTCTCGTGGTGTTTTTTTATTTTCAAAACAAAAATTGCTAAAAAAGAATATAACGTTGTTTTTATACTTAATTAATTGTATAATATAATTAAGTGTGTACTGGAAAACAGGAGGAGCTTGAATGACCCAAATTCCAAATTATTTGACTCTACTTCGCATTATTCTGATACCATTTTATATAAATTATTTTTTGCAGCAAAACTATCTCATTAGTGGTTCAATATTTACTTTTTCAATTATAACTGATTTTCTTGATGGTTATATTGCCCGAAAATTTAACCTTGAATCTCCACTGGGTAAAATAATGGATCCGCTTGCTGACAAGATTACTGTTATAAGTGTTTTAAGTGTTTTTTATTTATTAAAATTAATTCCTGAATATCTTGCACTAATACTACTTATTAGAGAATTTACCATATTAATATTTTCTTCCATAACTTTTCTATGGGGTTATAATTTAATTAAGCCCACCAAAGTTGGTAAAATTGCAATGTTTATTTTATATCTTGCCCTTGCATCTAAACTTATGGGTTTTTCATCAACGGGAAAACTATTAATCTATACTGCCATCCCTCTTAATTTAATTTCTGCTCTAGACTACCTCATATCAGGATGGAAATTTTTTAAAAAACCTTATAATTTATTTTAGAAAAAAAGGAATTTTTTGCCTGGTAGTATAATTATATAATAGACACTTTTAGCAGACTAAATAAGGGGGAGCTAAAATGAATGCCCTGAACTTTGATAGCAGGGAATGGCATATGTTAACTATAATTTTTAAGCAATTTAATTATGATCTTAACAGATTTAAAAAAGAAAATTCTCTGGATGGACATCTCTGGCAAATTATTATTGACATTAAAGAAAAATGGCTTGAAGACATTGAACAAGCTATTAGATACAGCACACGATTATGTTATGAACTTGAAAAAGATACTAAAATAAAAAATATAAATAAATCTCTTTATAAATTTCACAATCTTTTTGATAGAAGCTTTTATCGTAAAAATAATGATCCACATCCAGGTCTTGAAAAATTTTTAAAGCTTGTTAATGTTATATTTACTGATTTAAAGGAATTTAAAAAAGAACTTAGAATATCCAAAAAAATGATAAATTTTATTAAAAAAAGAAAGGACCAACAACTTATAAACAATTTTAATTATCTCAAAAATATTTCACTACCTTTAAACGGTTATGATAATCTGAGAATAGCGCTTTTAACTATTCTTAAAAAATTGGATCATTTAAAAACTTTAATTACCATACCAGCTGCATATGCAGAATTTATAAAGGAAATAAAACATTTTAAAAAAAAGTATATTGCCACTTATTTAAACAAACATCAAAAATTTCAGCAAAAATTAAATTATTTTAAAGAAAGATTAAATAATCTCCCGGAATATAGAACTCTAGAATTACTCTCAAAAATAGATATACTTGAAGTAACATATAATCTAAAACCCGTAAAAAATTATCTGGATAATTTTTTTCCGAAAAAATGCAATTTAACTAAAGCAGAAGTTGCAAAAGAGCTCAAATACAGGCCCGGTTGTACTTGTGGATTCAATTTTAATGAGAGTATAATTATTCCATCACTAAACAAAATCACACCTATACTCAAAAGAGGCATAATTGAACACATTAATCAACTAATAAATAAAGAACACTTCAAAGAAAAATTAACTTATTATGTACAAAAAAATCCCGATTC
>CAZSTU010000012.1:0-949 GCA_964609745.1 uncultured Halanaerobiaceae bacterium | reverse complement strand
AAAATAAAAAATTTATTAAAAATAAACAAAGATAATCTCAAAACAATAATAAATTTAGTTGATAATAATTTAATTTTAGATATAAATAAAGCTTTAAATGATACATATAATATTAAAATTTCTCTGGATAAAGTCATGGATAATTTACAGGGAAGTTACTCTTATTCTGAAATAGAAAAATGCGGTGAAATACTAATAAACTCTATAAAAGAGGAATTAAGTCAAAGTAAAAATAAAATCGGTAAAATAGAATCAAAGCAGATTATTATAAATCTTATTTAAACTTATATAGAAAGGAGCCTTTAATTATGGTAACTTTAATAAAAAATATAGAAGAAATTTTTACAGCAGGTGAATATAAAAGTTCCGTAAAAAATGGATATATCTTAATAAAGGAAGATAAAATTGTAGAAACCGGAAAAAGTGTTAAATCCACAATTGAGCAAATTGAAAAAGAAGTTGATCAGGTTATTGACGGTAGCAAAATGATTGCAATACCCGGTCTGGTCAATACCCATACTCATGCTGCCATGACTTTATTAAGGGGATATGCTGATGATCTACCATTACAAAAATGGCTGGAAAATAAAATCTGGCCTTTTGAAAGTAGATTGAGAGAAGAAGATATCTACTGGGGAACCCTGTTGGCAATAATTGAAATGATAAAAACCGGAACAACAACTTTCCTTGATATGTATTTTGACATGGAACAGGCAGCAGAAGCAGTACGTGAATCAGGCATTAGAGCTGTTTTAAGTGAGGGACTGATTGAAGAAAATGATAAAACTGAAGGACTGTATTCTTCTCTGGAATTTGCCAGAGAATGGCAAAATAAAGCTGAAGGCAGAATCACTACCATGCTTGCCCCCCACTCTCCTTACACCTGTTCTGAAAGTTATTTAAAAGAAATAATCAAACTTTCAGCAAGACACCGTCTGCCAATCAATAT
>CAZSTU010000011.1:0-19956 GCA_964609745.1 uncultured Halanaerobiaceae bacterium | reverse complement strand
ATCAGGGCATATACTAATGCAATATCAATAAAATAATACTCTTCCATTAAAACTCCCATCAAAATCATAATTACCACCGTTTTGGTCCCTATAACATTAATTACAACTGTACGGTCAGGTGAAGTCGGCCCAATAATACCCCGTAAAAAGGAAACAGGAATTAATAAACCAATAACAGTACTAACAAAAATCATCACATTTGTACTCATCCCCACAGCAAACCTCCTCAATAGTAATGATATCACTTTCCATCTGACTTTTTACAATCCCTTCAGCATCTTCTCTGGTTAAGGCATGTACAATAATTTCATCTCCCTTTAGATAAACAGAAAGTGTACCGGGTGTAAGAGTTATGACATTTGCCAGTAATACCTGTGAAGCAGACTTTTTTAACTTTATTCTAAACCTGATAAAAACTGGATCAATGGGCAGATCAGGATGTAAAACAATTTTTGCAACCTGTATATTAGCTTTAACCATTTCAATAATAAAATTCTTTAAAAAAACAAAGCCTTTAAAAACACTCTGCAAATTAACAAGCAGGCCTACATTCTTATCCAGAAGAAAATCTCCCCAGAGAAAATTAATAAATAAAATTGTTATTATTCCCAGTGAAAGTGACTGCAGATCCAGAGAACTGGTTAAAATAATCCAGAATATCAGCAAAACAAAACTCATACGTGGCCTAAACCGCTCTATAGCTTCACCCGCCAGTTTTTTTAAAACCTGTGAAATATTGTCTTTTTTCTGTTCCATTTAAGTCCCTCCACAGACCATAGATATGAAATATAGTTCAAAATATGCAAATTTTTTCAATTTTATGTGCCTTATTGTAACAAACAATATAAAAAGTGTCAAGACAGCCTTTTACCCAAAAAATATTATATTTTTGGATAAATATAACAACATAATTTTTTGCATAATTTTAAATAATAAAAGATGAAGTTTAATTCAAAAATCTAACTAAGGAGTGATATTTTGAATCAAGTAAACCAACTACAAAACAGCATACGTCAGGTCAGACAGAATCTGGATTCCATCAACACTCATCTCAACCAGCTCAACCAGCTATTTGGACAGTCCTATCAGCAGCTGGATAACAGCTGGAGACTGAGTAATCAAATTCAACAGCAGTTTAATAACAATTTTCAGACAGGCATCCAAACTCAATATGGACAGTCCGCTGGAGTAATGGGTGGAAGTCAGTATCAAACTACCCCCTACTCAAGCAGTCAGTATCAGAGAAATTACAGACCATACCAGACAAGTCAGTCTATAGCAGGTTCTCCGGGTAATTTAGGAGGAGCTCAGACACAAAGTATCAACAGGCGAGATCGTGACGTAGGAAGTAGCTACTACAACATGAAAGGCACAGGCAGCACTTATCCAGTCAGTCAATACCAGGGACAAAACACTGGCGGATACACTCAAAGTTCTAATTTTGTAGGTTCTGCCTACAGTGGTGGACAGCAGCCTCTTTATTATTAACCATCAATCTGTATGAGGATAATCCCCTTCAGGATTATCCTTTTATTTTTTTAGTTTTTCCACTTTTTCTATCTGTTCTTCCCATTTATTGTATAATTTATTTAATTCCTCTTCAATGTTATTATATTCTTTTTTTAATTTGCCCAGCATTTGAAAATCATCTATATTTTCTGGATTAATCATATCCTTTTCCAGTTCTTCTTTTCTTTCTTCCAATTCCATAATATTTTTTTCAATATCTTTGATTTTTCTCCTGTTTTTTCTCTTTTTTCGTTGTCTTCTTTTTTGCCTATAATAATAATTATCTTTATTATCTTTATTTGACATTGTATCTTTAGTTTTTTTATTTTGCTTTATTTTTTCCTTTTTTCTTTTATAGTAATCATAATTACCATGATATTTTTTTAGCTTATTACTATCAAGCTCATAAATATAATCAATAACTTTATTCAAAAAATACCTATCATGGGATACGATTAATAGAGTTCCTTTATAATTTTTTAGGGCTTTTTCCAGCACTTCTCTGGAAGGTAAATCCAGATGATTTGTTGGTTCATCAAGTATCAAAAAGTTATAATTACCTTTCATTAATTGTAGTAATCTAAGTCTGCTTTTTTCTCCTCCACTTAAGTCTTTTACCTTTTTAAATACCTCATCTTTACGAAATAAAAACGAAGCCAAAAGATCCCTGGCTTCACCGGTTTTTACCGGAACTTCCCTCCTTAAGGCAGTAATTAAATCATCTTCTGGATTAAAATCCCTGAATTCCTGGCTGTAATAACCTACATTTATATTTGCCCCTATGCTGTATTCACCTTTATCGGGTTCTAAATTTCCAGTGATAATTTTCAAAAGAGTTGTCTTACCTGTTCCATTTTTTCCAATAATAGCTGACTTTTCTCCATGATATAAATTAAAATTTATATTATTCAAAATCATATTATCATCGAATTTTTTACACATATTCTTGACTTTTAGAACTTCATCTCCACCTCGTTTGTTTATATCAAATTCCAGGTTCATTTTTTCCCCGCCCAGAACAGGCTTTTCTATTTTTTCCATTCTCTCCAGTCTTTTTTCCATGTTTTGTGCCTGCTTATGTAATTTTTTATTATCACCCCGGTTTCCCCATCGCTTTAATCGTTTTATTGCATCTTCCAATTCTTTAATTTTCTTTTGCTGTGTTTCATATTCATGCATTCTTTGTTCAAAACGCTTTTTACGTTCTTTTAGATAAAATGAATAATTACCCTGATATATTTCATCTTTTCCCCTTTTAATTTCTACAATACGTGTTACTACTTCATCCAAAAAGTAACGATCATGAGAAATAATAATAACTGAACCGGGATATGATATTAAATAATCCTCCAACCACTGTCTGGCAGTTATATCAAGATGATTTGTGGGTTCATCAAGCAATAAGAGCTCAGGTCCCTCCAGCAATAATTTTGCCAGACCCAGCCTTGTTTTTTCACCTCCGCTCAGGGATTTCACTTTCATCTTAAGTTCTTCAAGAGAAAACCCCAATCCTACTGCTATTTTGCGAATTTTACTATCATATTCATAACCACCCATTTTTTCAAATTCTTGCTGTAATCTACTGTATTTTTCTAATAAGTCATCCATCTCTCTGCTGTTTTTATTACTATTCCCCAGTTGGCTTATTTTTTTTTCGAGATCTTTTATCTCATCTTTCAATTCCAGTAAATTACTGAAAACCTCCAATAATTCCTGATAAATAGTATTTTCCATTTCTACTGAAGGTATCTGACTTAAAAAACCAATATTAATTCCATTGCGAATGTAGATTTTACCGCTATCAACTTTTTCTTTTCCAGAAATTAATTTAAATAAAGTGGTTTTTCCTGATCCATTGGGACCAATCAAACCCACCCTTTCACCTTCATTAACAATGAGATTAAAATTTTTAAGTACTCTGGTTAATCCATAGTTTTTTTCTATATTATTAAGACTGAGTACAGGCATAGAAAAACCTCCAAAAAAAATATTAAAATATTTAATTTCAAAAGCAGGTTTTTAAAAAAAATCATAGAATATAGTTATATATATGAAGAATTCGATTATATTTTTAATATAATACTAAAAAGTATAAACAATAGCTGTCAGGAGGAAATTATAATGCTTGACCTTGAGAAAAAAAGAGACTTAATATTAAATGGAAAGATGACTAAAGTTATTCTACTACTGGCCGGTCCGATAATGCTCAATAATGTAATTCAATCTATTTACAATATTACAGACACATATTTTGTCAGTCAGCTTGGTTCAACACAAATGGCAGCAATGACACTGGTATTTCCGGTCATTTTCTTTTTTACTGCTATCGGTATGGGTATTGATATAGCAGGTATATCGCTTATATCTCAATATATAGGTGACAGTCATCAGCAAAAAGCATCCCGGGTGGCAGGAGAAGTATTAAGTACAGCATTTATAATCTCAATCGTTTTAGGAATACCGGGGGCTATTGCCTCTCCTCTGATAATAAGGTTAATGGGGGGGAGTGGAGAACTTCTGGTATCAGCTACTAAATTTCTTAGAATTATGATGCTGGGAATGCCCACTTTATTTTTATTTTTTGCTTTCAGTGCTATTATGCAGGGACAGGGAGATATGGTAACTCCCATGAAATTTACAGGTTTTTCTGTTGGTTTAAATATTATTCTGGATCCAATATTTATCTTTACCTTTGATCTCGGCATAGCAGGAGCAGCCTATGCTACTGTTCTTTCCAGAGGACTTTTTGCTGCATATGCTATTTATACCTTATTTTATAAACAGAATGGCCTTGTACTACACAAAGAAGATTTGAAATTGACAAAAAATGTTTTCAAATTAATCAAAGTAGGAATTCCTTCATCTATAGGACAGTCAATGGCAGCTTTTGGATTTATGTTCTTAAATGGTTTCATTATAGCCTTTGGTTCTTCCACCCTTGCTGCTTTTGGCATAGGAAATAGAATTAATTCTTTAATCCTTATGCCTGCGATGGGTATTGGAAAGACTCTGGCAACAATTGTAGGACAAAATCTGGGGGCAGATCAAATTTTGCGGGCCCGTAAAGCTGTAAAAACAAGTGCTCTCTTGAGTACTATTTTCCTTGTAGTGGGAGGAGTGCTCTTTTTCCCCTTTATTCCTGCTGTACTTAAGTTATTTAGTGAAGAGGCAGATGTTATTTCTCGGGGAGTAAGATATCTTCGTTTAATCACCTTATCCCTGCCTCTCATGGGATTTTTCCAGATATTTGTAGGTACCTTTCAGGGTTCAGGACACACAATATATGCCATGTTCTTAACTATGGGGCGACTCTGGGCACTGCGCCTGCCCATGATATTGCTTTTTAAAAATTATACTACCTGGGGTTCTGATTCAGTCTGGTTTGCCATGGTCTTGAGTAATGCCATTACTGCCCTGGTAGGATTCGGTATTTATTTATCCCGCAGATGGGAAGAAAAGGTCATAGAAGATGAGGAAAAATTCACCGAACAAAAAGTTGTACTGAGTAATAAATAATATATTATACCACTTTTATATCAGCAACTCTTTTACTATTAAGAAAAAAAACTGACACAGTATCATGCCCCACATGAGAACCAATTGCAGCCCCAATTTCAGATATAAAAAATTCCTTAACACCAAATCTTTTTTCAATTTTAGCTTTCATTTTTCGGGCCAGTTCAGGATTTGCTGAATGATTTATACCAATAATCTGATCTTTTATCTTATATCCCCTCTCCTCCATCATTTCAATTAAATAATCCATCATTCTCTTTTTTCCTCTTACTTTGGAGAGGGGTAATATTTCACCATCCTGAAAATGTAATATTGGTTTAATATTCAAAACATTTCCTATAAATGCTTTACTACTGGATATCCTTCCACCTCTTTTTAGCATTTCCAGAGAGCCAACTGCAAAGATATGTTCCATATGAGCACAACTATCAACAACCTCTTCAATTACCTTTCCCAGAGTTGTGCCTTCATCAATAGCCTTTGCAGCCTTTAACACTGAAAGACCAAAACCTGTAAATGCCGATTTGCTATCAATTATGTGTATATCTGATGATCCAATCGTATTTTTGGCAACAACTGCTGATTCAAAAATACCACTCAATCCGGAGGAAAAATTTATTGATAAAACTTTATAACCTTCATCAAGAGCTTTTTGAAATTCATCAACAAAAAACCCAGGCGAAATTCTCGAAGTTTTAGGCATCTCATCTGTCTGATTAAGCTTTTTATAAAACTCATTTGGACTTAATGTTTCTCTATCCAGATAAACTTCGTCCCCAAAATGTACCGGAGTAGGTATCATTTTGATATTATATTTATCCAATATTTTTCCGGGAATATCAGAACAACTATCGGTAAATATTTTTACCTTTTCCATATCTTTCATCCCTTTCTCATAACTATTAAGGAAGATTGTATATGGGTTCTTCCTTATTGCGCAAAAATATTACAAAAACATTACCTATAACCTGGACAACACTTGCTCCGGTCTCATCTGCTAATTCTCGGGCAGCACCTCCAGCATCTAATGGAGCATTATCCAGAACCCGCCCCTTTATTAGTTCATGATCTGCAAGAAGTTCTTTCACCTGATCAATCACCTGCTCACTGATACCCTCTTTACCTATATGAATTACAGGATCAAAATCATTGGCCTTACCACGTAAATAACTTCTCTGTTTTCCGTTTAAAATATCAATCACCTCCTGTATACTATTATTCAACATAATCAAATTCAAGTGGACCTATTTTAACAGTATCTCCCTCTTTGATTCCTGCCTTATTCATTTTTTCATCAAGGCCATTATTTTTTAAAACATTCAACATTCTCTTTACAGCTTCTTCATTTTTAAAATCAGTTTTCTGCATCATTTTATCAGTCAATTTTCCCTTAATTTCATAATAATTATGAGATTTTTGTTTTACTATAATATCTTCTTCTTCAAGAAAATCAGGTCTAATAACTACATTTTCATCTCTTATGGGTGTTTTATCTCTATCTGGCAATTCTTCTAATTTCTGCCCCAGATAATATGTTAATTTTTTCAAACCTTTACCCGTCACAGCTGAAATGATAAAAACTTTATAACCTTTTTTTTCTAGTTCTTCTTTTAAATATGATACATTATTTTGTGCTTCCGGAAGGTCTATTTTATTTAATGCAACGACCTGTGGAAGTTCTGCCAGGTTTTTGTCATATTTTTTTAATTCTTCATTAATTATAGCAAAATCTTCCAGCGGATCACGACCCTCTCTACCCGAGGCATCAATCACATGAAGTAGAAGCCTGGTTCTTTCTACATGACGCAAAAATTCATCTCCAAGTCCAACACCCTGATGTGCTCCTTCAATCAATCCCGGAATATCTGCCATTACAAAAGACCTGTATTCTTCAAATGAAACAACCCCCAGGTTGGGTTTAAGTGTGGTGAAATGATATGAGGCTATTTTGGGCTTGGCCTCAGATACTGAAGCAATAAGAGTTGATTTTCCCACATTGGGAAAACCAATTAGTCCTACATCTGCCATTAATTTAAGTTCCAATCTTACACAGCGTTCTTCACCTTTTTCACCTTTTTCTGCAAACCCGGGAGCCTGACGGGAAGGATTTGCAAAACGGGCATTGCCCTTGCCTCCTTCTCCTCCCCTGGCAACAACAAATTTTTGTCCGTCATCAGTTAAATCAGCCAGAAGTTTGTCACTATCACAATCATACACCATCGTACCGGGTGGAACTTTTAAAACTAAATTCTCTCCATCACGGCCATGTTTATTCTGGCCCTCACCATTTTCTCCATCTTCTGCCTGATAATAATTTTTATAACGGAAGTCAGCCAGTGTATTTAATCCTTCGTCAACTTTTAAGACAACATCACCACCGTCACCACCGTCTCCGCCATCAGGACCACCCATATCTTCATATTTTTCACGCCGGAAACTTACAGCACCATTGCCACCATCACCGGCTTTTACTTTAAATTCTAATTCATCTACAAACATTTTATCATTCTCCTTTAAAAGAGAAAATTACTGTTTCCGGACAAATACAAAACCCCCAGCACTTCCAGGTACTGAGGGTCACAAATTTAATGCTTAATTAGCAATACTTTCCATCTGCTCATTGGTATATACACTAATCTGCCGGGTTCGCTTCCCTTTTCTTTCAAATTTAACATATCCGTCAACCTTGGAAAAGAGAGTATCATCTCCACCCCGACCTACATTTAATCCGGGTTTAAATTTAGTTCCTCTCTGTCTAACAAGAATACTGCCCGCACTTACAAATTCACCATCAAACTCTTTGACACCAAGTCGTTTCGATTCACTATCTCTTCCATTCCGGGAACTACCAACACCCTTTTTCTTGGACAATTTACTCACCTCCTATATTAGAGGATTTAAATAACTATACATTATAACTTAAGCTTCAATATTTTCAATCAGAACTTTAGTATAAGGCTGACGATGTCCCATTTTTGTGCGAGATCTGTTTTTAGGCTTATATTTAAAAACTGTAATTTTTTTATTTTTTCCCTGTTCAATAACTTTACCATTAACGCTGGCTTCGTCCAGATAGGGACGACCAAATTGTATATCTTCATCATCTGAAACAGCCATTACACGATCAAATTCAACATCTTCGCCTTCTTCTTGTGGTAGTTTTTCAATTTTTATTATTTGACCCTCTTCAACTTTATATTGTTTACCACCAGTCTTAATTATAGCATACATATCAAATTCCACCTCCCTTACCTCAGACTCGCCGAAACCAGGTAGCCAGCGGGCATTTTTTACCCGTTTCGTGCGGTTTTGGTATCCAGCGCTTACAGCAAGTGCAAATCTCCAGCAATTAATTTTAGCATAAAAGAAACAGGAAGTCAAGGTCTTCAGGGTTATAAGCGGGCAAAATATAACTTACCTAAAATCAATTTTTATATCTTCATAATGCAATTTATTATCACCCTTAACACTAACTTTAGCCTCAAGATCCTTTTCCAGATGATTTAACTTTCCTCTTGAACTTCGCAATGCATGTACTACTTCCGGATGTAACTCAAGTTTTACATGACTGAAATCTTCCTCAACAGCAAGCCGCCGCAAACGTCTTACAACTCTTAAAGCCATGGTTTCTGGAGAGATAACCTTACCACTACCCTTACAATAAGGACATTCTCTCTGTATTAATTCACTATAACGTTCCCTGACTTTTTTTCTTGTCATTTCTACTAATCCAAGTTTGGTTAATCCCAGAAGAGCAGTTTTGGTCCTATCTCTTTTTAGTTCTTTTTCAAGTAAATTTAGTACTTTCTGTCTGTGTTTTTTCTTCTCCATATCTATAAAATCTATTATAATAATACCGCCAATATCTCTTAAACGAAGCTGTCTTGCTATCTCTTCAGCTGCCTCCATATTAGTTGTAAAAACAGTATCCTGTAAATCCTTACTCCCGGTATATTTCCCGGTATTAACATCAATGGACACAAGGGCTTCAGTAGAATCAAAGATAATATAACCACCAGAATCAAGCCAGACCTTCCTTTTTAGAGCTTTATCAAGTTCTTTTTCAATACCATATGAAATAAATACGGGAAATTCCTTATTGTAATGAAAAATTCTATTTTTGACTTCAGGTGCCAGATCTGAAGATAATCCTTTTAATCTATGGTAATCATTTTTATTGTCAATCACCACTTTGTCGGTATCAGGTGAAAGATGATCACGGGCAATTTGTTTGATCAAATCAACATCTCTGTATATTAGAGCAGGAGCTTTGTTATTACGAAACCTCTTATAAATTTGCTGCCAGAGGGAGTTTAAATAATTATAGTCATTTTCAATCTTATATTTCTTCTTATTTCTTGCATTTGTTCTGACAATAAGACCCTGTTCTTCTCCCTTTATTGAATCTGCTATTTTTTTTAACCTTTTTCGTTCCTTCTTTTCCTCAATTCTACGGGAAACTCCTATCCTGTTTTCATAAGGTAAAAATACCAGAAATCTCCCTGGAAGACTGATCTTACAGGTTATTTTGGCTCCCTTGCTGCGAATGGGTTCCTTTTCTACCTGTACCATTATTTCCTGTCCGGGCTGTACCAGTTCCTTTATACTTAAATTTTTATTAGCCCATTTTTCCCTCTGTCTACTATTAAAGTGAGGATAAAGATCACTCAAATGAAGAAAAGCATTTTTATCCAGCCCAATATCTACAAAACAGGCCTGCATACCGGGTAAAACATCTCTAATTACTGCCCTGTATATATTACCTGCAATTCTGTCATAACTTTCCCTTTCAAAAAAAACATCTTCTACAGTATTATTAATCAAAATAGCCGCCCTTTTTTCATAATCATTTGAGTTAATTATAATCTGTTTTGACACTTTCCCTCAACTCCTCACAATACTGTCGTCGAAAGGCTTATAAAATTTATTACCCTTTTTAACAAGCATTTCTTCTCTAATTACATTTACAAGAGGAACCTCATTTATTTCATCATATCTTTCCGATAAAGCTTTGATTATTTCTGATGGACGAACATTACCACTACTGCCTGTACTTACAGTGAATTCCCAAATGTTATCATCCCTTACACGGGCATCATAAAGCATTGGTTTTAGATCATATATTCTATCTTTTTTATTGCGTCTCCGCCTAACAACTCTGATTTCCGGAAAATTTACAAATCCATTTAGAGTTCTTTCTTTATCAATATTTTTTTTAAAATCCATTTTTATTAGATATACTGCTGTATTAACCACTGCCTGCAGTGATTTAACATCATCAGGAACATATCTGGCCTTATTTATGCAAATAGAAGGGGGTAAACTTTGATTCAAACCAGATATAAATTTATCTATTTCAATTTTTTTCTCCAGATCAAGATCAAAATATTCAGCCATTCCGACCATCCCCACCGCAAGGGGTTGCCCCAGCGACAACTGAATGTGTGGATTATATCCTTTACTGTAACTAACAGGAAAATTCGCTCTCCGCAAACCGCGGCGAATAGTATCCATAAGTTCCAGATGAGAAATATATTTTACTCCATCTAATTTTGAAAACTCTACTCTAATTTTCATGAATTATGACCTCTTCTTTCCCGGTCAGATCTAAATCAACATCAAAATTAAAACAAATATTACAGCCGTGACATTTCCCCTGCCTGCAATCCTCTGTAAGTTCACGTTTATAAGCTTTCTCACACTCTTTTTGTAAAAACTCTAAATCAATACCCATATTTATATGCTGCCAGGGAAGTTTTTCTCTGTAATCTCTTTCCCTTAAATAATCATTTAAATCATACCCTTTATCCTCCAGAGCCTCAAACCATCTCTTCGCTTTAAAATGTTGACTCCAACCGTCAAAACGACTGCCCTGTTTCCAGACTTCTTTTATAACTGAAGCCAGACGGCGATCCCCTCTTGCAATAAGTCCTTCAATTAAACTCAGCTCAGGATCATTCCAGCTAAATTTCAAACCTCTCCCACGCAAATTTCTTCTTAAATAATCCTGTTTTTTTTCAATTTCCATTTTATCATTCATCCTGACCCATTGAAAAGGTGTAAAAGCTTTAGGGACAAAAGTACCAACACTTACCTGAACTTCAATGGGTTTCATTTTTTTATCAGTATTTTTTCTAATATCTTTTCCAATCTTTAAAACTTTTTTGGCCATATTTACAATACCTGCAAGGTCTGCTTCTGTTTCTGTTGGCAGACCAATCATAAAGTAAAGTTTTATTCTATGCCAGCCAGCATTAAAGGCTGCTCGAACAGCTGTATAAAGATTTTCTTCTTTAACACCTTTGTTTATCACATCTCTTAAACGCTGGGTACCTGCTTCAGGAGCAAAGGTAAGTCCGGTTTTGAGCACCCGCTGCACTTCTCTGGCCAGTTCAACAGAAAATTCATCCACTCGCAGTGAGGGTAGTGAAATACTTATATTTTTTTGCTGATAACGTTCAGCAAGAATTTTAACTAATTCTTCTATTTCGCTGTGGTCTGCAGTACTCAAAGAAGTTAAGGAAATTTCTTCATAACCTGTAGACTGTAAAATTTCATCTGCAAGTTCAACTAGATTTTCCTTGCTGCGTTCTCTAACCGGCCTGTAACTCATTCCCGCTGCACAAAAACGGCATCCATGTGTACATCCCCTGGCAATTTCCAGATAAGCTCTATTATGAACTATATCCATATAGGGCACAATCATTTCAACCGGATAAAAGGATTTATCAAGATTTTTGACTATTTGACGGTTAACAGTTTCTTTATTACCCCTTACTTTTTTAATACCTGTAAATTGTCCATTATTATAAACTGGTTGAAAAAAAGAAGGCACATATACTCCTGGAATTTCACTTAACTCCTCTAAAATTTTTGAACGACTTCTGCTTTCTTTTTTTAATATTTTATATTTTCTCAATAAATCTATTAATCCTACCTCCGCTTCTCCTATATAAAATAGATCAAAAAATGGAGCCAGAGGTTCTGGATTATATACCGTAGCTCCTCCCCCAATTATTAAGGGATAAGACTCATCTCGTTCTTCTGCCATTATCGGTATTTCTGCCAGATCCAGCATATTTAGAATAGCGGTATAACTCATCTCATACTGTAAGGTAAAGGCAAATACATCAAAATCTTTTATTTCCCTGCCAGATTCAAGGGCATAAAGGGAGTAATTCTTTTCTCTCATCAATTCCTCAAGATCAAACCATGGGGCAAAACAGCGCTCACAAATCATATCTTCTTCTTCATTAATAAGTTGATAAATTAATCTCAATCCAAGATGTGACATGCCTATCTCATAAACATCAGGAAAGGCCAGAGCCATTTTAATTCTATGACTTTCCCATTCTTTTTTTATCTGATTCCATTCATTGCCAATATATCTTTCTGGATTACTCACTTTATATAATAAATTTTCTATTTTTTCTTTTACCTTCATTAATACCACCCCGACTCCATATAGCTAATTAATAGTTTAATATATCTGGTATAATTATGCAAATATATTAACTCAAAAAATAATATCTTTAATACGTAAATTTTTATCTGTATCAGATAAATATCTATCTATAATTTTAATCTCAGTTAAAACAGTTTTTAATTCCAGATTTTTATTTAAAACATAAAAAACATTGAATTTTCCTGGTATTAATAAACCTGGTAAATCTCTTAGATAATGATCATAATTAATAACACGTAAACTAACAGGAGATGTCTCTAATCTTTTTAAGTATTTGCGCCTGTTTGTCATATAATTTAATATGTTATAAAATAATCTTTCCCTTTCTTTTATTATAGCCAGATATACAAAAAATGAAACCAGTAAGATCATAAGATTGGAATTTAAAACAAAGATACAATAAATCCCGATAATAATTCCCAGAATGCTAAAAAATTTAGCTACTCTGAATGCCAGCTTACCCCCTTCTGCCAGACCATATACTTTTACCAAAAAACCTCTTAAAATTCTGCCCCCATCCAGAGGTAGTACGGGCAAAAGATTGAACAGTCCAATAATTAAATTATATTTTATCAAAATACCCATAAATTCATTATTTTTAAAAAAAATAAAAAAAACGGCCGCCAGAAATATATTAAAGATAGGGCCGGATATAGCAATTTTTATTTCGTTAACAGGTTCCATCTCCAATAATTTGTCAAATTCCACCATACCTCCAAAAGGAAATAACTCTAATTTTTTTAATTTATATCCCAGATAATTTGCGGTAAAAACATGAATAAGTTCATGTAGTAAAACAAAACTAAAGGCAACTAAAGCTTCAGTAAACAATCCACAAAAAGAAAAAAGAATTAAAGCAAGAATAAACAGAGGGTTAATCTTTAAATATGTCAACTTCTTCTCCTCCCACTAAAATCTATTTGTGTGAGAAGAAGAATATACATCAAAACGTTATCTTTTTTTGTCTAATATTAATATTAATAATTATCCCAATGGCAATTAAAAAAGTCACCATAGAACTACCACCATAACTTATTAAAGGCAACGGTATGCCGGTAATAGGCATAACCCCCATTGTCATACCGATATTTTCCAGCACATGAAAGAAAAACATAGCAGCAATCCCTACAACCACAAGTTTACCAAAATCATCTCTAGCTTCTCTTGCCACTTTAAGAGTTTGCCAGAAAAAAATAATAAACAATGAAAGCACAATTAAAACACCAATAAATCCAAATTCTTCCCCCAGAACAGAAAAAATAAAATCAGTGTGTTTTTCCGGTAAAAAATCAAGCTGATTTTGAGTACCTGCAAATAATCCCTTTCCCCATAATCTTCCTGAACCAAGAGCTATTTTGGACTGTAAAATATTATAACCAATACCCTGAGGATCAAGGTCAGGTCTGACAAAGACCAGCAATCGATTTAACTGATATTCTTTTATAAAAGGTAAGGGGGTTTTTAAATAAAGGTGACCTGCAATACTACCAACAATAAACAAAAAACTCCCCCCAAAGATTATACTCATATATTTTGCATTTGCTCCTGCAGCATAGAGCATTACTACAAAAATAAATAACAATACCAGTGCAGTACCCAGATCATTCTGTAAGATAATCAATACAAAGGGTAATAAAACAGCAATAGTTGGTTTGATAAATCCTGTTAAATAACTCAATTTATCCTTTTTTTCTACAAGTATTCGGGCCAGTACTATAATTACTACCAATTTTGTTATTTCTGCAGGCTGAAAATTAACCGGCCCCAGTTCCAGCCACCGTTTTCCTCCAGCAATAGTATTGCCAATTACCAGTAGTGCTGTCAGCATTAATATTACAAAGATATACATTATTGAAGAATACTCTCTTAGTAAAGAATAATCGTAAAACTGAATAATAAATATAATGATCATACCAAGTACAACGGAAGCAAACTGTGTCTGTAAAAAGCTTATAGCTACATTACGATTATTATTAAATTCAACAGCACTACCGATAACAATAAAACCTAAGATTATCAGTAAGATTACGGTAATTGGAATATATAAATTTAAATTACTTAAAAATCTTTTATTCCAGTTCATATGTTTTACCTCTCATTTGAGTCTGTAAAAGGAAAATTAGCAATCAAAGCCATAATTTCTTCCCTCTGGTTTACTTCCATTTTTACATTATCCTCATCTACTTCAATATATTTATTCAATACTTCCAGGAGTTCTTTTCTCAAAGATTTCATCTCTTCAGGAGAAAGATTAATCCGATCATGTACAAGAACAAACTGCAGGCGTTCTTTAGCAGTTTCTTTACTCTTCTTTTTACTTTTTCCAAAACCCAATTTTTTTAAGAAACCGATAGTGATCTCCTCCTTACTAACTCAAACCTACCATTTTTTTAATTTTTTTAATTAAAGTTTCTTTTTCTAAAGACATAAGGGGAAGTTCCTCTCCATTAAGACGCCTGGCTATATTATAAAAGGCTTTGCCTGCTTTACTATTACCTGCAAGCACAATGGGTTCTCCTTTATTTGTAGAAACAACTATATCATCATCATCAGGCACCACACCAAGTAAATTAATTGCCAGAATTTCTATCATATCATCAATATCCATCATATCTCCCTTTTCCACCATATCCATCCTTATGCGATTAATAATTACTTCAGGGTCTCTAAGCCCTTCGGCTTCAAGCAAACCAATGATACGATCTGCATCTCTAACAGCTGAAACCTCCGGTGTGGTAAGAATAATAGCTTCATCAGCTCCGGCAATAGCGTTTTTAAAACCCTGTTCAATACCTGCCGGAGAATCAATTAAAATAAAATCCATTTCCTCATTTAATTTTTTTATAAGCTCCTGCATTTGAAAAGGTGTAACTGCAGTTTTATCTCTGGTTTGAGCAGCAGGTAATAAAAATAAATTATTAAATTTTTTGTCTCTTATTAAAGCCTGTTCTAGCCTACAATTATTTTCTACAACATCTACAATGTCATACACAATTCTATTTTCCAGCCCCATTACGACATCAAGATTACGCAATCCAATATCCGCATCTATTAAAGTAACCCGCTGATCCAGCATGGCCAGACCCGTGCCCAGATTTGCTGTTGTTGTTGTTTTTCCCACTCCACCTTTTCCAGAAGTAATTACTATAGTTTTTGCAGACAATTATAACCCTCCTCTATACCTTTTTTAAAAAGAAATTTCTTCCACTATGATTGTGCCGTCTTTTATGTAAGCTTTTTCAGGTTTAAAGTTACCATTACTCGCTTCCTCATCAGGAGGTCTTGAGATAATACTTCCGATTCTTATCTGAGTTGGTTGCAATTTCAAAGCAAAAATATAAGCATTTTCAGAACCATCAGCACCTGCATGTACTACTCCTTTTAGCTTACCTAAAACTACAATATCCCCACCAGCTATAACAACTGCTCCCGGATTCACGTCACCAACAATAACAACATTTGTAGGATACTTTATTCTCTGACCGGATCTAATAGTTCTTCTAATTAAAATAGTGTCCTTTTGATATGAAGACTTGTCATTATTTACTTTCTGATTTATGAAATGTATACTATCAACCTTATTATACATTTTCACAATATCAATAATTTCCTCCAATTGCTCAAGAGTAAAATCACAACCATTTAAATTAACATACATCTTTACCCCGGCAAAAAAGTCGCTGGCATCCCGGGCATGATCCAATAAAGCCTCCCTGAGATGGGAAAAGTCAACTCCTTTTTCAAAGTTAATAAATACACCTTTTGCTGTCACCTGAAATGAAAAAGCTGTTTTCATTTATTGTATCTCCTTTAATACCTTTACTTTAATATATTCTTTGATTAGCCTAAAAATCCTGCCTGTCTTCCGAAAATACGGAACGGAGAAACTCAAAAAAGGAATTTGGCTCATCTTCTTCAAATTCATCTTCTTCCTCCGATAAGTCATACTTCATAAAATCATTTTTCCGGTCATTTGCAAAATAATAACTAAAAATATCAGCTGCTATGGGAAGAGTATAAGAACTTGAATTACCATTTTCTAAAAACACAAGAACTGCGATTTCTGGATTATCAGCAGGTGCAAAACCTACAAACCAGCCATGATTTGTACGACCTGATTCAGCTGTACCGGTCTTTCCGGCTACCCGAACCGGAAAATCTTTAAATACATCTGAAGCAGTACCATAATCTTCTCCTGTAACATTTTTCATCCCTTCTCTCAATATTTTATAGGTTTCATTTGAAAAGGGCAGTTCCCTCTTTATTTTTGGTTGAAAGTCTTCAATGACTTCTCCTTCATTATTTATTACTTTATCTACCAGGTAAGGCTCATAAAGTTCACCCTCATTGGCTATAGCATTAACAAGGGTAATTAACTGCAGGGGTGTTGTGAGCAGTCCACCCTGCCCAATCGACAGATTTACTGAATCTCCGGGATACCATCCTTCACCAAATTTCTCCTTTTTCCACTCGCCATCAGGCACAGTTCCCGACCTCTCTGAAGGCAGATCAATACCTGTCTCCTCTCCCATACCATACTCTCGTGCAGTCTCTACTAACTTACTTCCACGATACTCTTCATAAAGCCTGTAGCCCAGTTCATAAAAAACTATATTGTTGGATCTTGCTATACCCTTTGTGAAATCCAGTTTGCCTTCTCCTCTTGGATTCCAGTTACGAAACGGACGCTCCCAATCCGGAATGCGAAATTTACCATCTTCATCTTCAAATTCTGTCTCTCCATCAATATCTAGATATTCAATGGCAGCAGTGCCTGTTACCAGTTTAAAAATAGAACCAGGGGGAACAAGGCTCATGGTCAGTCTATTTAATTGGGGCATCAAAGGGTCAGAACTCATCTCCTGGTACTGATCTTCAGTAATACCTTCTCCAAATCTGTTTAAATCAAAGGTGGGCATACTCGACATGGCCAGTACTTTTCCTGAATTCACATCCATCACCATAGCGCCAGCACCAGTGGGGGGATTTAATTCATCATCAGCAGCAGCAAGCTGGCGTAATTGATAAAAACTATCCTGTAAAAGATTATCTGTATTTTCCTGTATATCCTTATCTATGTTTAATATTAAATCATTACCGGGTTCTGGATCTTTTATCCCCAGTGTCTGAACCTTTCTACCCTTATTATTAACTTCAATCTGTTCTATTCCATCTTCGCCTTTTAAAAACGATTCATATTCACTCTCAAGACCTGTTTTACCTACAATATCATTGCCTGTATATTTGTAACCACGTTCATTTAATTCCAGCAGGCGGCTTTCCGATATTTTACCTACATATCCTAATATATGTGAAGCTAATTCACCATCCACATAATCGCGTATTAAAGACTCATTAACAAGTACACCAGGTAAATTTTCACTATTTTCTTCGATCTGAATCATAGTTTCAGAACTAATATTGCGTCGTAGTAAAACTGCTGAAGTAAAACGTTCACCCTCATTGGAATTAAAATTTTCTACCAAACGATCATAATCCAAATCTGTATATTGACAAATTTGTTTTATAACTTCAGTGGGGGTTATATCTGGCGGAATTTCATTTGGTAAAATATATAAATTATGAGAAAGTTTATTGGATACCAGAACTTCACCATTTCTATCTATTATTTTTCCCCTGGGAGAACTTATTGGTCTATTGGAAATCCTATTATTTTCTGACAATTGATAATAATATTCTCCAATTCCAATCTGTAAATACGCCGCACGTCCAATCAATAATATAAGTATTACAATCATTACATATCGTATTATTTTAATTCTACCATTCATATTTTTGCCCTCCACCCAGTATGAAATAATAAACAATTAGATAGAGGAAAAACATTAATAATGTATTATAAATAGAAAATGTAAATATATCAACAGGAGAGTGGCTTCTAAATATAACCGAAAACATACTCATAGAAAAAAATATAACTAAATACTCCTGAATAAATGAAGCAACAAAGGCCATTACTGGAGGAAAAACAAGACTCTTTTTGTAAATATTATCTGCAACAAGATCAGCCATTCCTCCAATTAAAGTCTTGGTAATAGTATATATACCAAACATGCCACCTAAAAGCATATCCTGTAATATTCCCAGTGCAAAACCAAAATAAACACCGGAATATTTTTTATCTTCTAAAAATCCAGCACAAATTACCAGTAATAAAAGGAGGTCTGGTGAATTTCCCCGAAATAGGAGAAAAGAAAAAATATTTATGTGCAAAATTAATAAAATTAATGAAATAATCATAAAATATACTAATTTTCTGGACATCCTCACCTTCCTCCTTAAAAATCAGTTATAACCAGAACTTCTTCAATGGTCCTGCTATCTATAAACAGGCTAATTTCAGCTTTCTGGGAAACTCCGTAATTATCTTCCTCTACTTTAATAACCCGTCCAATCGGAATACCTCTGGGATAACTATCTGATAATCCAGAAGTTAATATTAAATCTTCTTCAACAATATCTTCATCCCAGCCTATTTTTTCCATAATACTTACATCATCATTGGTCCCTTTGACTATTCCTGCAGCCCTTGATTCCTCTCTCTGGACTATACCTGCTACCACAAAATCAGGATCATTTATCATCTGTATACGGGCAGAACTATTACCTGCACTTTCCACCCTTCCCACCAGTATTCCATTATAACTAATCACGGGCATCTTTTCTTCAATTCCTTCATTTCTGCCCTTGTTTATTATGATTTTATTTTGTAATGTTGAAGGACCGTGTCCTATTACTTTTGCTCCTTCAGTCTTATAATCAACAAAATCTTTGAAAGCAAGTAGTTCTCTTAGTCTCTTGTTTTCCCTTTTTATATTTTCCATTTGCTGTTTCTCTCTTTCAAGTTCAGCCACTTCTTTTTTTAGTTCATTTCTTTCTTCAATTAACTGCTCTTTTTCCTGCCAGTACTCTCCAAAATTTACTACTGAATTATAGAAGCCAGTAAATATCTTCAAAACAGGACTTAATATATTATATAAACTGCGTTCAAGCCAGGTCAAAAACCCAATCTCTATCCCGGCAAAATTTATCACAGCCAGAGAAACAATCAATATCAATATAATAAATAAAGCTATAAATTCCCTATTATTATAATCATACATTTATATCTCCCCTCAAGAAATTTTCTTGGGAGTCATCAGGACCTTTTTTAAGGAATCGATCTCTTCCAGAGCAACACCTGTACCCTTCACAACACAATCAAGCGGTTCCTCTGCCAGGTGCACCGGAATCTGAGTCTGTTCTATAATCAATTCAGATAAATTTTTCAATAAAGCACCCCCACCGGTTAAGATAATTCCTCGATCCATAATATCAGAGGATAATTCAGGTGGCGTCGGTTCTAAAGTCCTGCGCACGGCATCCACAATACTATTAATGGGCTCCTGCATAGCTTCCTGAACTTCGCTCGCGAAGTGCTGGAAACGGCTTTCCAAAAGAAGCAG
>CAZSTU010000010.1:0-20033 GCA_964609745.1 uncultured Halanaerobiaceae bacterium | reverse complement strand
CAGTCTTTATTGGGACCATACTGGGATTGATTATTGCCCTTGTGGTAAATAGTAAATTTAAATTCAGGGGAGAAATGAGAGGAATTATGCTGGTCCCCTGGGCGGTCATTACTGTTGTTGCTGCCCGCATGTGGGAATGGATGTTTGAACCGACCAGAGCTGGGTTTTTCAACATGATTTTGGACAAACTGGGGGCTATAGAAAGTCCATTAGCCTTTTTGTCAAATGCACAATTACAATTACCTGCGATAATAGCCATTGATGTCTGGAAGACTACTCCTTTTATGGCACTTTTGATTCTGGCCGGTTTGCAGATGATACCAAAAGATTTATATGAAGCAGCCAAAGTTGATGGTGCGGGGAAAATTAGGCAGTTTTTTTCAATAACTTTGCCCCTTTTAAAACCCACTATTACAGTTGCTTTGATATTTAGAACTCTCGATGCCTTACGCGTATTTGATGTATTTCAGGTGGTATTATCTCAGAGACGTTATTCCATGGCTTCCTACAATTACTTTCAGCTTATCTCAGCCAGAAAGATGGGTTACTCTTCAGACATTGGAGTTATAATATTTATTTTGCTCTTTATTTTTGTATTATTTTATGTCAAGTCAATGGGGGTTGAGATGGAATGATGAAAAAATTTAGAGAAAAACCATTACAGAGGACTCTGTTTTATATAATTTTGGCGGTAATTGTAATATATCTTTTGTTTCCCTTTTACTGGGCTACCGTTTCATCATTGAAAACTGAAAAACAGCTTTCTATGACTCCTGCAACTTTTTTGCCCCGTGATCCGGATACGGGTGAGATTAATTTTTACTTGGGTAATTATAAGGCAATTTTTATGGACAGACAGTTTATTAGGGGCATAATAAATAGTAGCATTGTAGCCACTTCAACAACATTATTGGCTCTGGCCGTCGGGTCTTTTGCAGCTTTTGCCCTGGGGAAATTACGGTTTAAAGGAAAAAAACCCACATTATACGTAATACTATCAATGACAATGTTTCCGCAGATAACAGTATTATCAGGACTATATGCTATAATTAATTATTTAAACCTGGGCGCAAGGCCAGCCATGATAATCACTTATATGATTTTTACTTTGCCTTTTACAACCTGGGTTTTAACTTCATTTTTTAGAGAATTACCAATAGAAATTATGCAGTCTGCTCAGGTAGATGGAGCCACCCCCATGCAGACTTTTCGCTATATATTGTTGCCACTGACTGCTCCGGCTTTGGTTACTACCGGTTTGTTGTCATTTATTGCTGCATGGAATGAATATCTATTTGCTTTAACCTTTACTTCAATAGATGCAAATGCAAGAACAATTCCAGTAGCTATACAGTATTTTACCGGAGTAGTTGCCAGACAGGAGCCCTTTGGTGAAAGAATGGCAGCAGCAGTTTTTGTAACAATTCCCATAGTTGTACTGGTATTGATTTTCCAGCGCAAGATTGTAGCAGGTTTGACTGCCGGTGCTGTTAAAGGGTAATAACCTACTATTTCCCTGCTGCCAGTTATTTTACAGGTAGTAGGGATTATTTTTTTGAAGGGGAGTGGTTAAATATGAGTGATGTAATTACAATGGGAGAGATGTTAATAGATTTTGGTCCAATGGAAAAGGGAGGGCCACTAAGGCAAAATAAAGGGTTTTATAGAGAGCCGGGGGGAGCTCCTGCTAACGTAGCTGTTGGAGTTGCCAGACTTGGTGGGAAAGCAAAATTTCTCGGCAAACTAGGTAGAGATTCTTTTGGAGATTTTTTAATAGAAATACTTAAAAAAAATAATGTTAATACAGAAGATGTTGTCCAGACTAAAGAGGCAAAAACAGCTCTGGCTTTTGTAACTCTTGATGAAAAAGGAGAAAGGGATTTTATTTTTTATCGGGAGCCCAGTGCTGATATGTTATATAAATCAGAGGAATTACCAGGAGAAAAAGTTTTTCAGAAATCTAAAATTTTTCATTATGGTTCTATAAGTTTGATTAACAGTCCTGTAAGAGAAACTACATTAAAGTGTATAGAAATTGCCCAAAAAAATGATAATATTATTTCATTTGATCCTAATTTACGTCCTCCACTCTGGCCTGATCTAAAAACAGCCCGCAAACGGATTATTGCGGGACTGGGAAAGGCAGATTTATTAAAGGTTTCCAGAGAAGAGCTGGAATTTATAACCAAAGAAAAAGAATTAAAAAAAGCCTGTATTAGGTTAGATAATTATAATATTGACCTTGTTTTAGTTAGTCTGGGAGAAAAGGGCTGTTATATATATAAAAAGGGTGTAGATGCAAATGTTCCGGGTTATAGTGTAGAAGTTGAAGATACTACAGGAGCCGGTGATGGTTTTATTGCTGCAGTTTTATACCAATTAAGCTCAAGGGATATAGATAATCTAAAAAAATTATCATTAAAAGAAATGAAAGATATTGTTGACTTTGCAAATGCAGTTGGAGCTTTAACTACCACGGATAAAGGAGCCATAAAATCTCTGCCGGAACTAAAATCAGTAAATAATTTTTTAGAAATGAGTAAAAAAAGAGATTAACTATTAATCATTAAATCCAATACTTATTTGGGGTCTGTTTATACGTAGTCGTTTGCCGTCATTTTCCAGATAATTGGTATAAAATGTAAGGTAAAATTTTTGCTCTGCTTTTTGATTCTTAAAGTCTTTATTTGTTTTGCCAGATTTAAGTCTAGTTGAATCACCGTTTTCATTAAATAAGTAAATAAAGGTTTTACCATAGTTCCCAGCTTCAGAATGTATTTTATAGTCATGTAATTTAATATACTCTATTTTAGTACTATCTTTAATATCTGTTTTTGAAGCAGGATCGATTTTAACAGCGCTGGCCCAGGTGTTAGCCTGATATACATCCAGAACCGGAGGATCAGTTACAAAGGAAATACTGTTCCCCTCACAATAACCGGGATATATAATTATTAAAAGTAACAGAAGTAAATGCACTATGATAAATTTCATTTTAAATAATCCTTTCTATATTTTTTAAATTAATTTAATTTTTTTCTCAATTATTTCTCACAAATATTGTCTACAATTTAGTTAAATATAACTTGAAAGGAGATTAGACAATGATTTATTGTCCCCTCTGTGGTTCTGAGTCACTGCTGTCTAATAATGTATTTGGGTTAAATTATTTTATTTGTGAAGAATGTCATCATGAGTTTACAGTTAAGGACTATGGTTCTGTATCTTCTGAAAAACTAAAAAAGGCTCGCAGAGAATATCAAAGAAAATATGAAAAAGAAGCCAGAGGTTTTGAAAGGGCAGGAGAAATATTTAATAGAATGGAATAAATTTTATGCTTAAATTTTAAAAGTAAAAGTGGTACCCTCTCCGGAGTTGCTTTTTACTTCAATTATTCCATTATGCCTTTCAATGATATTTTTAACAATTGCCAGGCCAAGACCGCTTCCTTCTTTGCCGTTACGGGTACGGGCATCATCAATTTTATAAAAACGCTGCCAGATTTTATCCTGTTCTTCTTCTGGTATACCGGGTCCTTCATCACTAATAGAACATATTAGATTATATTTGTTTGTTTCCTGAGCCTCTTTTAATTGAATTTTAATAGTACTATTCTCAGGTGAATAAGTTATTGCATTTTCCAGTAGATTGATTAAAACCTGCTGAATTTTATTTTTATCAGCCGGTATACTGGATATTCTTCCTTTGGCTGAATAGTCAATTTTAATATTTTTTTCTTCAATACTTTTTTCCAGAGATTTCAAAGCCCTGGTAATTATTAATTCCATATCACAATCTTTAATTTTTAAGCCCTCTTCTTTATCATTTGCATCAAGTTCACCCAGTACCAGTAATTCTGACAATAGATTTTCCAGGTACTCAGCATCCTGATACATAATTTCTGTGTATTCTTTTATTTCTTTTTCACTAAGATATTGTTCAAGTATTAATTCCAAGAAACCTTTAATTGAAGTAAGAGGAGCCCTGAATTCATGTGATACATTGGCCACAAATTCTTTTTGGCTTTTCTCCAGTTTCTTTCTTTTATTCATAGTTTTATCTATTTGACTGACAGCATAGTTATAGGTATTTACAAGATGTTTTATTTCTTCACTGGAATTGTCCGGGGGTTCGACCCGGTTAAAATTTCCCCTGGCACTTTGCAGGGCTGATTTTTGAATGTTAGCAAGAGGTTTGGTGATTTTACGGGCAAAAGCAAGACTGAGAATACCTGCAGCAAATATGGCAACAATAAAGGAATATATAATTAGTTTGATAATATTATTTATTGTTTCCGTTATACCACCTAGAGGTGTTTGGATAGTTACGGCACCTATAATTTTTTCTTCTTCCTTTATGGGCTGGCTCCCAATAGCAGAAATATCATCATCTTCATTAATCAAAGGAACTACCATTAATAAATTACGGTTTTCCGGTCCTAATATTTTCTTTGTAAAGGTATTCCCTTTAAGTATATGATTTATTTCATGTTCTTCAAGAGTCAGTTCAAAATCCCTTATTGTTGAAGAATTTAAAAGCATTTCTCCATCCTTATTCATAAGTCCTATATCCATATTTGATGAACGGGCAATGGTATTTATTTTTTCTTTTGATTCTTCGATATTGGGGGATCGAAGATTGCCTTCAGATAAGCTTTCACTGACTAATTTTGCAATTCTACGACTATTGTTTGTAGCCTCCCATTCTTTAAGACCATGATAATAATTCTGCACAAGATAGCCAAACATTAACCCTATTACTGTCAATGATATAAAAATGATAATTAAGTGAGAAAGCATTAATCGCCCAAAAATACTATCTTTTTTCAGATTTTTTATTATTTCAAATTCTCCAAATAAGTTTTTTAATTTCATCAGGATTCAATCCCTGTTTCAAATTTGTAGCCTACACCCCAGACAGTTTGTAACGGGTCTTTTTTAAGTCCAGATTCACTGAGCTTTTTTCTCAATCTTTTTATGTGTTCATCAATTGTTCTTGTTTCAGTATAATTGTTAAACCCCCACACCTGATTTAAAAGTTGTTTGCGGGTAAAAACCTGCCCCTGGTTTTGGGCCATATATACCAGAAGTTCAAATTCTTTTGGAGTTAAGGTTACATTATTATTTTTCACATATACTTCATAGTTATTTACATTAATTTTTAGTTCAAGTTCAGGGAAACTCATAATTTCTTTGTCTTCAGTTTCTTTTTGTTTATCAGTTCTACGGAGTACAGCCTTTATCCGGGCTGTTAATTCTCGTGGGCTAAATGGCTTTGTTACATAATCATCAGCTCCAATTTCCAGCCCCAGAACTTTATCTGTTTCTTCTCCTTTAGCAGTTAACATAATAATTGGTGTCTGACTACCTTCAGCTTTTAACTCACGGCAGATTGCCCAACCATCTTTTCCAGGTAGCATAATGTCGAGGATAATCAGATCAAAATTATTATTTTGGGCTTTTTTAAAACCCTTTTCTCCGTCATTTTCAAATTCCAGATTAACATTATAGGGTTTTAGCATGGCTTTGATCAACGTGAAGATGTGATTATCATCTTCAATTATTAAAATATTTTTATTGTGAAGATCCATTTTCCCACCAGCCTTTTTGCGTTTGTTTATATATATATTTCTAGATATAATGGTAAAGTCCTTTTTAAGTATTATTAGCCAGCAGTTCTTCTTTACTTAAACCGCGGCTGTGTTTGGTGGGAAGCCATTTTTTATTATCCATTGTAAATAATCCCCAATAAAGTATTGGGGTCCAACTGTACATAAATAAGGGGAAAAGCAAAATGTATTTAAATGATTTAAAGGACAATTCGTCAAAAAGGTATACAGAAGCTGGCAGAATAAATGGAGCAAATGGTAATATCAATCCCAGAATCTCCAGGTTGCCCAGCAGGTAGTTGAAAAAAGGACTGGTAAATGTTTCAGGAAATAATAATCTTGATAAAGTAACCAGAGCGTAAAACATTATAAATGGTTGCTGAAAGAGTCGAAAGCCACCGTCAATCATGGCCAGGTTCATATTTTTAAAACCTTTCCATAAAAGTCTTGGTACGTATTTAAATGTTACAGAGAGCTGTCCCCTTGCCCAGCGCAATCTTTGACGGCAGGTAGCTTTAAATGATAAGGGTTTTTCGTCATATATTTTGGCTTCCTGAGCAAAGGAGGTTTTAACATTTTCAAGAAGTGCCTGAATAGAATATTCAAGGTCTTCAGTGAGAGTAACTGTATTCCAGCCCACTTTTTCCAGAGTTTCAGCAGAAATACAGATTCCTGTACCCATAAGCACGGCGGAAAGATCTACATTATATCGTGATAATAAATTATATCTGTCATTTATCCAAAACATCATGGAAAATGTTCCTGTGACCCAGTTGTCTGCAGGGTTTTTTGCATCAACATATGCTTGAATTAAATCTTCTCCATCAAGAAGTCTGTTGTTCATGGCTAGTAAAAAATTATCTGATACCAGATTATCTGCATCAAATGATACTGCAGCATCATATTCACTGTTTCCACTTAGAAAACCCAATTTTCTAAAAGCATATTGTAATACATATCCTTTTCCTTTTTTGCGGGAATTATATCTTTCAAATACATTTACTCCTGTTTCCCGGGCTTTATCTGCAGTATTATCCTGGCAGTTATCAGCTACAACAAAAATATCGTATAAGTTATCAGGATAGTCGAGATTTTTAAGGTTATCAATAAGTGGCTGAATAACTTTTTCTTCATTGTGAGCAGGAACAATAACTGCAAATTTATTTTGAGGAGGCTTTTCTATTTTCTTTTTTTTGGTGAAAAAGCCGATTAATACAAAGAGGAAAAAATATGCTGTATAACCAATAAGGATTACGTCTATGGCAATATTAATAAATTTCATCGCTCTTCACTCCCTTACGAATTTATTAAAATTTCTTTCTTTCTACTAATAAATGTATCAGTAAAGCAAAAAATATCTATAAATAGGCTGTAAATATTCTGCAAAAGAATAAATAATGGTTGTAATCAGTTCTTGAAATTGATAATATATCCTTGATATCATCAAAAATTTAATCATTTCTCACAAATATTTCACATTATTCTCTTATAATTAAATAATGAATAATAAGTTTATATGAAAGGTGGCTTTTAAAATGAAAAATGTTGATACTGCTGCCCTGAAAAAATTAGATAAGGTTGTTAGACTAAAACAGATAATTCTAAAAAAAGTGGATAACGAATATTCAAATAAGAAAGTTAATATAGATAATTTTCAAAAATTAATTACTGAAAGCAGTATAAAGGCACTGGATAATTTGATTAAAGATTTGAAAAAAAGAGAGCTAACTAATAAACTAAATCATCTGGTATAATTTGCGGTATTTTTTAGTTAATAATATAATGAAACAAAGCATTTTAAATAATAATTCAAGTTAAGTCTGGGAGGGGGGTAAGTTTTGAGCGAAAAAAAAGTTTTGATTATAGATGATGATAAACAAATATGTAAAATTTTGCGCGATTATTTTGAATTCGAAGGTTTTGAAGTGGTTCTTGCTGAGGATGGAAAAGAGGGTATGAAAAAGGCCCGCCAGGAAGAACCGGATATCATTATCCTTGACATAATGTTGCCCAAAATGGATGGATGGAAGGTCTGTAAAAATTTAAGGACATCTTATAATACTCCTATTATTATGTTAAGTGCTAAGGATAAAGATGCTGACCGAATCAATGGTCTGGAAATGGGAGCTGATGATTATGTAACAAAACCATTCAGTCCCAAGGAGGTTGTGGTGAGAGCTCAGACGGTATTACGTAGAATTAATTCAGACACTGAAGAGGAGGAAATATTACGTTTTCCAAATCTTGTTATAAACAATAATTATCGCAGAGTAAAAGTTAAGGAAAATGAAGTTGATCTGACACCAAAAGAGTTTGATTTATTATGGGTTATGGCTTCAACTGCTAAAAAGGTTTTTACAAGAGATGAATTATTACAAAAAGTATGGGGATACAATTATTTTGGAGATGTGAGAACTGTTGATACTCATATAAAATCATTGAGAAATAAACTGGGAGAAGAAGCAGCCAGATATATTAAAACTGTCTGGGGTGTAGGGTATAAATTTGAGGTGTTAGAATGAATAATCTCTTTGGCAAAATATTTGTTCGTTTTATATTAATTACTTTAATAATAATTATAATTTTAGGATTTTCACTTATCTATTTTTTTAAAAATTTTTATTTTTCCAGAAAAGAAAATGAAATTGTCCAAAATAGTCAGGTGTTGTCAGAACACTTAAACAAAGCACTTATAGATAAAAAATCTGATCGAATGGCAATTTGGCTGGAGTCTATAGCACGTATTAATTCTGGACAGGCCTGGGTGATTAACAGGGATGGTGAATTAGTAACAAGTTATCCTGAAATATCAAATGAGGGTGCTCAGATAGATCTGGAAGAATATGATAATATATTTTCTGATCAGGTTATTTCCAGAAGGGTTGAATCCGGATACTTTGATCGACCAATGCTATTGGTAGGTATGCCCCTTGAGGATAATAAGGAGTATGGGCTTCTTATATTCACTTCTGTAGCAGGTATTAATTCAACAATAAATCATGTTAGAAAATTAATGATTTATTCCTCATTAATCTCAGTTTTTCTAGCATTAATTGCTGCTTATACATGGTCTCGATCTCTCAGTAAACCCTTACAGAAAATGAGTAAAACGGCCATGCAATTGAGTAATGGCAATTTTGGTCAGACTGTAGAAGTAGATGAAGAGGATGAAATAGGTACTCTGGCTGAAAGCCTTAATTATATGTCATCTACATTAAAAAATACTATAAATGATCTGACTGAGGAAAAAAATAAATTACAACATGTTCTGGCCGGTATGGAAGAAGGGGTTTTGGCTGTTAACTCTCTGGGTGAGGTTGTATTAGTTAATCGGGCTGCACAGAATTTTTTGAATATAAATACAGGTAAACCTGTAGGAAAAGATTTATTTTCAATTACTGAAGACAAGAAGATAATAAATATGTATTCTACTACTTTAGATAATAAAAGAGTTATAAAAGATGAGTTTACTTACAGCGGAAATGGAAAAAAAAGGCGGGCACTGCTTCACTGTAATCCAATATATGATGAAGATGATAATTTTTGGGGAGTTGTTGGATTATTTCAGGATATAACAGAAAGATGGCGTTTTGAGCAGTTACAGCAGGATTTTGTTGCAAATGTATCTCATGAATTAAAGGCTCCTCTTTCTTCAATCCGTGGAGCAGGCGAAGTCTTACTTGATGATATAATCGATAAACCGGAGAAAAAACGGGAGTATCTGGCAATGATCCTGGATGAAACAAATAGACTTGAAAATCTCGTTAATAAGATACTTAATTTATCTGAACTTGATACTAAAAGAACAAAAATTAAGCTGGAATCTGTGAATGTTGAAGAAATAATAAATGAAGTAACTCGAATATTTACACGTTCTATAGAAGATGGTAAATTTAATTTTGAACAGGTTTTTCCAGCTGAAGCGATAAAGGCAAAAGGAAACAAAACAAAACTAAAACAGGTTTTGCTTAATTTACTTGATAATGCAGTTAAGTTTTCTGAAGAAGGTGGAAAAATAATACTTGGAGCGGAAAGTAAGAATAAAAGAGTAAAATTTTGGGTTAAAGATGAGGGACAGGGTATACCTCTTGATGAACAGGAGAATATTTGGACAAGATTTTATAAGGTAGAAAAGGCTCATACCCCCGGTGAAAGCGGGAGTGGTTTGGGGCTTTCAATTGTGAAACAAATAATTGAAGAAAGTGATGGAGAGGTTTTTGTTGATAGTGAACCCGGTGAAGGGACCATTATTGGGTTTTATTTGCCCGAGGTTTAAAATGATGGGAGTGTGTTATATAAATGAAAAAACTAATAATTGTAACCATTGTATTTTTTGTTATTTTATCATTCATTTTTGCCATAAGAAGTATTGACGCCCCTGACCAGCGGGAAAGCACTCTTGATAATGATGTCTATGGAGATAATGGGGAAAATCCCTTTGATGATGAATCAGATAATCCGGAAGAAAAAGAAGAGGGTGAAACTATTGAACTGGAAGTTGTAGACTAATAATGTAAAGTGTCTAACATAAATATTATAGATAAAGATATACCATTAATATTGTATTAGACTAAAAAGTAGGAGGAGATAAAGTGGAAGTAAAACTTGAATGGCAGGGAGATATGGAGTTTGACAGTTTTTTGCCTTCAGGACATTCTGTTAAAATTGATGCTTCACCTGAGAGTGGAGGTAATGATCTAGGGCCTCGCCCCATGGAATTGATGTTAAATAGTGTTGCGGGGTGTACTGCTATAGATGTGGTTTTGATTCTTGATAAAATGGATCAGAATCTACAAGATTTCAAAGTTGAAATAGAAGGTAAAAGGGCAGAGGAACATCCTCGGGTTTATACTCATATACATTTGAAATATATACTCAAAGGGGATCTGGATGAAAAAAAAGTCAAAAGGGCTATTGATCTTTCTGAAGAAAAATATTGTTCTGCCAGTAATTCTTTAAAAGCTGAGATTACTTCTGAATATGTGATTGAATAATAAGTTGTCCCTGCTCTGTGCAGGGGTTTATTTTTTTGCTTTGCATTTGTGAAAACATTGATATACTATATTTAAACGCGGATAATAAAAGTCTGAGTTTAAGCGAGTGATATATTATGCAAACTTCGAAAAAGACTGATTATGCTTTACATGCTTTAATGATTCTGGCCCGTCGTAAGGAAGATATAAGTGTTGAACGTTTGGCTGAAATTCAGAATATTCCAGAAACATATCTGGCAAAGGTTATGCAAAAAATGTCAGCTGCCGGGATTGTAAAATCCAGTGAGGGGAAAGGAGGTGGGTATAGTTTATCATTGCCCGCAGAAAAGATTGATATTGCGTCAATTTTTAAAATAACGGAAGGAAAAAAATATTTGATTGTGTTGATCAGACAAGAGGATGTGAAATCAGAAATAGATGTAAGATTCATCAGGTCTTTCAGAATGCATATAGAAAGATGTTAAAAGAACTTGAGGAAGTGACTATTGCTGATATTTTGGAACCTGAGATAAAGTGAATTCTTTATAATAAAAATTCAAAAAAAGTAGTTGATCAGGTTATAGACGATTTTGAATCAGCCCCCATTACAGAAAAGGAAAAAGAGGCGTTAAGATATGCAGAAAAACTGACTAGAGAACCGGCTTCTATTGAAAAGGTGGATCTGGAAGCTTTAAGAGATAAAGGGTATAGTGATCGTGATATTCTTGATATTAATCAGGTTGTTTCCTATTTTAATTATATTAATCGTATTGCAGATGGTCTGGGGGTTGAGCTGGGGTAGTACTTATTTAAAGCAGAGAGGATGGAATATATATGAATAAAAATAATGATCATCTTTATATTTTGTGGACTAACGGAGATCCTGTAACCTCAGAAAAAATGGTTAGTATGTATGCTAAAAATAGTATGATTTACGGCTGGTGGAAAAATGTTACTTTAATTATTTGGGGTAAGCCGGCAGAATTGGTTTCAGAGAATAAGATAATTCAGAAAAAAATAAAAGAGATGCAGGAGGAAGGAGTTCATATATCGGCATGTAGAGCCTGTGCTGAGGATCTGGGAGCAGAAAAAAAGCTGCAGGATATGTCTATAGAGGTTAAATATTGGGGTCAGCCACTTACGGAAGTATTAAAAGATGGAAGTAAACTATTAACAATCTAATTGTGATAGTGTGATAGAGGGAATAATAAAGGGACCGCAGAAGCGGTCCCTTTATTATTATTTAATTTCTTTTCCATTTTGATGGAGTAATTTACGTTTTAAATCAAACAATTTATCTGTAAGATCTACTTTCATTATGTGTGGATTGGTTAAACGTTTGTACTCATCACGTAATGTACTTTTTTCTTTTTCTGCATATTCTTTTATTTCTGGAACTGAAGGGCATGAACAAACTAGATTGCCGTTTTTAAATATCAGTTGATGCATTTCTCGTAATTTATAACTTCCACTGTTAAGTGTGGTAGTTTTCCAGGAATCACGTGAATCAAATAAAGTAAGTGGTCCATTTTCTTTTATTTCTTCTTCTTCAAGGGCAATAAGATCAGCTCTAATTTTCATTGTCTTTTTATCATATATTCTAATTAATTTTTTATTTCCTGGATTTGTTATTTTTTCAATATTATCTGAAATTTTTATTTTGGGTTCATTATGATATTTACTCATTTTGTAAACTGCTCCAAAAGCTGGACAGTTATGTGAAGTTATTAGTTTGGTACCAACTCCGTACAGATCAATTTGAGCATTTTGTAGATTTAAAGAAGTAATGACATTTTCATCAAGACTGCTTGAGGCGATTATTACTGCATCTTCCAGGCCGGCATTGTCTAGCATCTTTCTTGCCTTTTTTGAAAGATAGGCTAGATCTCCGCTGTCAAGCCTAATACCGTAGATATCGGGATCTACTCCTTTTTCTTTCATTTCTTTAAAAACTTTTATAGCATTTGGTATACCTGATTCAAGGGTATCATAGGTATCAACAAGTAAAATGCAACTGTCAGGGAAATTACTGGCATATGTGCGAAAGGCTTCGAGCTCACTTTCAAAACTCATTATCCAGCTGTGAGCATGGGTCCCGCTAACATTTACCCCAAACTTTTTGCCTGTTAGAACATTGGAGGTACCGCTACACCCTCCAATCACAGCAGCTCTGGCACCATAGAGACCAGCATCAGGGCCGTGGGCTCGGCGCAGTCCGAATTCCAGTACACTTTTTCCTCTGGCAGCTTCAACAATTCTTGCTGCTTTGGTGGCAATCAAAGATTGATGGTTTACATAATTTAATAAAGGGGTTTCTAAAAGTTGAGCCTGAAGTATTGGTGCCTCAACTTTTAGAAGTGGTTCTTTGGGAAAAACCACACTGCCTTCGGGAACTGAATATATATTTCCTGTGAATTTAAAATTATCAAGGTATTTTAAAAAGTCTTCGTCAAAACCCTGTTTCCGGAGATATTGAATATCACTTTCATTGAAGTTTAAATTTTGGATATAATCAATAATTTGATTGAGACCTGCAAAAATGGCATAGCCGTTGTTACAGGGGTTTTTTCTATAAAAAAGATCAAATACAGCTTTTTCATTTTTGCCCCGTTTATAATAACCCTGAGCCATGGTTAGTTGATAAAAATCAGTTAAAAGACTTAAATTTCTCATTATAGACTCCTTCCTGGCTTATGACAAAATTTAGTTTATTATTTCCTTATTATTTACCTATATAATTCTTTCTACAAGAATTACAATTTTCCTCCTATAAATTTAGCCCAATTAATGTTATACCAAAAATTACTTGTAGGGATTATAAAGTAAATATAGTATTTATATGTTAATAAGCAAAAGAGGAGGAAAATAAAAATGGGTAAAATAAGGGTTTTTATAATATTGATTATAATTATGTTGATTACACTTCCGCTGGATGCTGCTAGTGTACATCGAGTGAAAGAAGGGGAGGATATTTTCAAAATTGCAAAAGAGTATGAAGTAACAATTAAAGAAGTAGTTAACTTAAATAAATTACCTGATCCCAATAGTATATATCATCAACAGGCATTAATAATACCTGAAAGAGAAAATTCATATTCCTATCGGGTAAAAAGAGGTGAGTCTCTTGCAGGTATAGCTAAAAAACTGGAAATAGACAGTGATAAACTGGCTCTATATAATGGTCTGTCAAATCCTGATCAAATTTATGAAAGACAGCTTTTATATATACCACCTAAACCAAGCACTTATAAGGTTAAAGAGGGGGATTCCCTTTACAGTATAGCTCAAAATTTTGAAGTTGATTTACAGAGATTAATAGAAAAAAATAATTTAATGGAAGGTGAAGAAATACAACCCGGTGATGAATTAATAATACCAGAATCTTACGAAAATAGTCCTTCACCTGAAGGTCCTGATTATAAAAGATTGTACTCTGATCTTCTTTATATGAGGGGTAATAGTAATCAACGAAAAGTTACTCTGACTTTTGATGATGGACCAGATTATAAATTTACTCCCCGAATACTTGATATTTTAGATAAAAAAGGAGTAAATGCAACTTTTTTTCTCATTGGAAATCGTATAGAAAAAAAACCGGATGTACTTAAGAGAATAGTCAGGGATGGGCATATTGTCGCCAATCATACCTGGTCACATCCGGATTTGAGCAGGATTTCTGATAAAAAAATGGATGAAGAATTAAAACGTACATCAGAGATTATTAAGGAAAAATCAGGACTGAAAACTGCTTTTGTCCGCCCACCTTACGGAGCTCTTTCCCATAGTTTATTTGATAAAGTAGAAGATATGGGTTATAAAATAATAAACTGGTCTGTTGATTCCCGCGACTGGCTGGTTATGGATGTAGACCAGATTTTGATTAATACCCTGCCGGGAGTGCATCAGGATGCTATTTTATTATTTCATTCTGCCGGTGGTGAAGGTCATGATCTATCCGCAACGGTAGAGGTACTCGCGGAGTTAATAGATACCCTGAGGATGCTGGATTATGACATTGTTAATCTGGATGAACTTACTGGTTTTGATCCTTATTTTAGTGGTTAATATATTTTACAAAATAATAAAAAGGAGGCTTTTTAAGCCTCCTTTTTATACTATTAATCAATTATTTTTAATCTGCCAAAACCCTTCCAGTGAAGATTATATTCTTCCTTACCTATCTGCCAGCTGTCAAACTTAACTTCTTTGTCCACAGCAGAAGCATGGAGATAACGGAATTTTTTATTAAATTCAATCCATTCAATAAACAATCCTCCATGTGTTATATTTTCATTTTCATCAGCAAAAAATATAATATCTCCCGGCCTTATTTCTTCCTTTGTTATAAATTCTACATTCCAGTCATAGAGGCCCTGCATGCTGGCATCATCTGTGTTCCATGAATCTATTTTGAATATGGATTTTTCCTCCAGAGCCTGTTGATAGGAATATACAATCAAACCGGAACAGTCAAAATTATGAGGGCCATCTCCTCCCCATACATAGGGCTTTCCTATCTGTTTTTTTGCAGTATCCAGAGCTTTATTGGCTGTTTTAGTGTTTACAGTTTCCTGAAGGCCGTCAATATCTTTTTTTTCTGCAAGAGAAGAAAAACATCCGGTAAGAAAGGTGAAAATGAATAATAAGACTATTAATAGAGAAATTGTCCTGATAAATATTTTACCTCCCCATTATTTTGATTTTAGTTTGTTTAAGTGATATATACTTACTTATTCTCCAGTAAAGTTCATTATCCTTCAATTTATTTATTCCTATTTCTGCTAAATTAAACAGCAAAGTAATGATCTCCAATTTTAATTACTACATTTCGATAAAATACCCAGTCAGAGGTGGCGGTATCAGGGTTATAATAATAAATTGCACCTTCAGTAGGGTCCCAGCCTTTAAGGGCTGCTTTTGCTGCAATGAACGCCTGCTGGTCAGGCTCCAGCCAAAATTGACCATCATGTACAGCAGTGAACTGCCAGGGCTGGAAGATGATATCCTCTATTGTATTTGGGAAAAAACCGTGGCGAAGACGATTTAAAACTACTGCTGCAACAGCCACCTGTCCTTCGAATGGTTCCCCTCTTGCTTCTGAATAAACTGTTCGGGCCAGAAGATTTAATTCTCTCTTATTGTTGTTATAGGGAGAATTAACTTCATCATTTTCTACCTGAAAAGGTATCTTTATTGTTGATCCAGGTCTTAAATAATCTGTTTGCAGGTTATTATATGCTTTTATAGTCCAGGGAGGTAGATTGAATTTTAATCCAATACTTATTAGATCATCACCTGGTTCTATTCTGTAGTCCACTTCAATATTAATTTCACTGTCACTGGAATCCGGTACAGGGATTTGTAATTTTTGGCCGATATCAAGCATATTGGTATTTAGATCATTATACTCTTTGATTTTATTAATTGTTATATTATATTTTTGAGCTATTTTGTAGAGAGTATCACCAGGTTGAACATAATATATTTTATCATCTGTGTTCTTATCATCTCTGTCGGAATGGTCTTCTGCAGGTGGAGAGGGAATTTTAAGCTTTTGCCCGGAATATAACCAGTCTGTTTGTAAATTATTTAATTCTCTTATTTTATTTATGGTAGTATTGTATTTTTGAGCAATATTATATAAGGTATCTCCGGGTTTTACAGGATAGATGATTTCTTTTTCTCCGGTATCGGAGATTAACAGACGCTGTCCAATTTCAAGTTCATCTGAGACAAGATTATTGATTTCTTTTAAGTGGTCAATAGTTGTATCATTATTTCTTGAAATAGTAAAAAGTGAATCTCCCGGCTGAACATAATAGGCCCGGGGTTCTTTTTGTGGTGATACTTTACCAGAATTAGTATAACCTATAATTTCAAAATCTTTATCTGCAAGAAGTTCTATTGAAAATTCCTTTGTAAAAAGATCTGTTGTTTTTCCAGAAGCCTCTACACTATAGTTAAATGAAAAGGAAAGAATCAGGGTTAATAAAACAAATAATGAATAAAATATTGATTTTTGTATCAATTTGCAGCTCTCCTTTTTAATTATTTATTTTAATTTTTGTATTGCTATTATAATGTGCTGTTATATTTACATTTTCCTGTGGGCCTTCACTGTCTGAAATAACCTGACTTTTACCAAGATAATCACCGGGGTCAATTATTTCATTTTTATTTACATCGATCCAGGCCACAATTTGAAAACTTTCAGTTTCAATATTCTCTATTAAATATTCTCCATTTTCTTCAACCTCATATAACTTACTTTTTGGAGTAAGAGTATTATTATCAAATGTTGCAGCAAACACCTGTGGTGTGGGAGGTGTTTCTCCCATTAAAGCAGCATAAGTATCCACAAGGCCGTAACCGAAATAATCATTTTTATTTCTTTCACCTGTATTAATTGCTGTTTTGGTAAGTATTGATTTGACTTCTTCAGGGTTGCTGTATCCTTTTGCGGCAAGTAATGCTGCAACTCCGCTGACATGTGGAGCAGCCATAGAGGTACCGATCATTCCACCATAACTGGCAGTAGTTTCTCCATTGTCATAATAGCCCCATGTGCTATATATGCTTTCACCATAACCACCTCCGGGTGCCATGACATCAATTTCGGGCCCATAGTTGGAATATGATGTTTTTTTATTATTTTTATCAACTGCTCCGACTGCAATTACACCTTCAATTGCTGCTGGATAAAAAACTTTATCTGAGCCTTCATTTCCGGCTGCTCCCACCACTATTACATCTTGTTCGAGTGCTTCCCTGACAGCTTCTCTCTGTAGATAACTACTATTTGGGCCGCCAAGACTGAGATTAATAACATCAGCATCTTTGTCCAGAGCATAATGAATTCCTTCAGCTACATCCCAGCTTGTACCACCATTTCTGGTCAAAACCCGGACAGGCAGGATATTTGTCTTCCAATTAATTCCCGCTATTCCCCGGGAATTATTGGTTACAGCCCCGATGATGCCTGCTACATGTGTCCCGTGACTTCCGCCTTCAATTAAAGTGGTTTCATCTGTCGGATCATTATCTGTTATATTATAATTGCTTATGGAGTCACCTTTTTTACCACCCACAAAATCTGCCCCTGTCAAAAGATTATCCTTCAAATCGGGATGATTAGGAATAATACCTGTATCAAGTACAGCAACAGTTATTGACTCATCTCCTTTTTTAATATCCCAGGCTGCTTCCATATTCATTTTAATATAATTCCATTGATGTCTGTTGTAATAAGTGTCATTGGGAACTGCAGTTGGATAATAATAGTAGTTGGGTTCAGCCCAGTCAATATTTTCTCTTTGTTTTAGTTTTTCCAGTTCATCTTCCACATCAGCTCCTTCTGGAAGTCTGTACAACGCAGCCTTTCCCTTATCATTTTCCAGAAAGCTGACCTGAACCATATTATTTTCTTTTTCAAAATTATCTACATCCTGGGCTGAAACCATATTATTATATTTAATTATAACTTCAGAAGGATCATAAATCTGCTGGTTAGGGGGAGTTAGATTGAGGGAAGAAACCATTTCAGTTTTTATTGTTCCACCAATGTTTTCGGTATCTTTAGTTTTATTATTAATTTCAATTTTGCCCCTGACCGGCCCAAATGTTTTTTTGTCATTATTATGTCCTGGATTTTCCCTTTCTTCTGTATTTGCGGGGATAGTTAATGTCTGACCAATATAAATTGTGGTTGAATTGAGATTATTGACTTCCATTATTCTAGAAATAATTGTGTCAAAACGTCCGGCCAGTAGATAAAGACTGTCTCCTGCTTGAACAGTATAAGTGGTGCTGTTGTTATCTTTTTCGGGAATAATTAATTGCTGCCCAATATAAATTATGTCTGTTTGTAAGTTGTTTGTAGATTTTAGCTTGTCAATTGCTATTTCATATTTTTGAGAAATTCTGTAAAGACTGTCCCCGGGCTGTACTGTATAAGTTTCTCGGGCATGAATGTGAAGTGGAAATATTAAAAGAAATACTAAGGCAAGTATTATTGTTTTTCTCTTCAAGTTATCCCTCCTCAGGTATTATTGCTATTTATTATACAATATATAATATAATAGTAACAATAGTAATATTTAGAAATAAATGATAAAAAAATACCCGCCTGTTTCAGCGGGATATATAAAGGGGGAATTATTAAATTGAAATTGTCATGCCTTCTTTTAGAAGAGAAGTGTTGGTTAAAACAGAAGTATCAAATGTGGGGTCAAGAACTCTATTAGTATGATTAAAATGGGTGAAAAAAATCTTAGAATCATTTTGTTTTAAACGTTCATTTTTTAGTTCTTTTATTGTATGTTTTATTGTTGGGTGGGGAACTTTTTTTATATTTCGGTTTCGGTGTTTTGTTAGTTCATCTCTAGTATAAAAAGTGCCATCAAGAATCATATAATCCACTGTACTGCTTATGTGATTGAATTTATCTTCAAAACCCTGCCATCCATCAATATCAGGAAGGTAAAATAAAGAATTTTTATTGCCCCTAATAATAAATCCAAAAGTATCCGTATATTCTGCCCGGTGTGGCACCTTTATGGGTGTAATTTCAAGATTATTTTTGAAATATATTTTTTTATCTGGTTTGAATTGATTAATTTTTATGTTTTTATTTTTCAAAAGTCCACTCCAGGGATGATTATTTTTAAGAAAATCTTCCATCCTGGGACTGGTATAAACAGGGAGATTATCTGTATTTATGGCTTCTTTGCCCAAATACATGAGACCACTATAATGTCCCATATGGGCATGGCTGATAAATACTCCAGCAAGAGGATTACTGGATGTTTTACTTTCTCTGTTATTGTTATTAAGTAAATTCAGTTGATGATTAAAAGCAGGAGTTGGATCTATAATATAGTGTTTTTTGATTTTAGGTAGAGAAATTCCCAGTGAAGCAGGAGATCTCTTCCTGCGGGGGTCCTGTAAAGCCTCTCTGCAATTGGGGCAAGTACACCCGGGCTGAGGATAGCCACCATCCTGAGCTGTCCCCAGTGCTTTAATAAATATTTCACTCATCTGCTTGCCTCCTTAATTAACTTAAGTTGTTGCTTCAGGAACTTTTTTTCCTTTGAGATCAATTGTATCTTTGTTTGTTTCAGCAATGGAAAACCCTGTTAGTCCATATATAAGATTAAATAGTATTACCAGCATGGGAAAGAAAAGAAAGGGGATAAATTCTGAAGGTGATGGTCCCAGCATTCCTGCGGCAAAAATAGCCGGAACACTCCAGGGCACCAGGGTAATGCCCACTGTGCCCCCCGCCTCGGCTGTTCTGCTTAAATTTTTAGTGTGTAAACCCATTTTTTTAAAAGAGGGGGCAAACATCTTGGCCGGGATTATAATGGCCAGCACCTGAGCTCCTGTAGCCAGACCTATCAAAAATGAGGAAGCAAGGGAAGTTACCACCAACTGTCTTTTATTTTTAATCAAAC
>CAZSTU010000009.1:17652-20067 GCA_964609745.1 uncultured Halanaerobiaceae bacterium | reverse complement strand
GCTGTACCCAATAAACCATTCTTTTTTAAATAGGTACGATAAGAAAAGCCCCCGGGATTTCTCTGCTCATTTCCTCTATTTAAAATAAAGTTGCCATATATTAAGTCTCCATCTACAAAATCTTTTGTAAGATATCTTTTATCTATTTCAAGTTTAGCTGCATATATTTTTTCGCCATTAATATCTTTTACTTTTAAAAATAATTTGTTATCATCAATAGCCTGCAAATCTTCCCTTATTATTCCCTTTAAATTTACTATTTTATTTTTATTCCAATATTTTTGGGGAATACTGTGATTATATATTATTTCTTTACTTCCGAGTAATATAATGCCGAGCATAATCATTAAAATTATTAATTTGATATCTTTATTTTTAGAAAAAAATATTAAAAATAAAAGACATAGCAAAAAGAAAGCTAAAATGACAATTGAGGGAAGATAATATGTGACAATAATACCTGCAGCCAGAGAAATTGCAGCTCTGCAAGCCGGTCTTTTTTTGAAATATATCACTACAATATCAACTCATCTTTTATTTTTTCCAGGGTTGAAGGGCCAATTCCCGGGACATCCAGCAGTTGCTCTATACTTTTGAATTTTCCATTATTATCACGATATTTTACAATACTCTCGGCTTTACTTGGCCCTATACCGTTTAATTTTTCCAATTCGTTTATATCAGCTTTATTTATATTTATTTTTTCACTATTATTAAAGGTATTGGAAACAGAAGGACTATTAAGACTATTATTTTCTTCTTCTCCAATATAGGGAATATATATTTGCTCTTCATCTTCTAGCGTTTCAGCCAGATTAATCTTTTCCAGATCTGCATTGGTTTTTTCTCCTCCTGCTTTTTTTATAAGTTCAAAAACACGAGACTCTTCTTCCATTTCATAAACTCCTGGTTTTTTTACAGCTCCTGTGATATATACAACCAAAATAATTTCATCTTTCAGTTCATTTTTATTTTGTTCACCGGTAATATTTTTTTGATAATTTATTTTTTCATTATTTACTGAGTTTAAATTTATGTTTTCAGAAAGGTCTGCAGATATATTTTCCTCTTTACTTTCACCAACAAAATAACCAGCAACAAACCCCATTAACAAAAGAATAACACCTATAATGATCTGATAATCTTTTTTAAAATGAAACACTTAAAACCCTCCCCGAATTTATTATATGTTTATTATTAGACAGATAGGCAATAAATTCCTGCAAAAAATTAAAAAAAATACCATAAAATATAAAATATATTTTTTATAAATCTCATATATATTTAATATATGGGAGGGATAAAATTGTATTTTAAATTTTTAAATTTCAAATTAAAAAACAGAGTTACAGCAGAAATCAGGGGAGGACCACTTGCTCCAAAAATTAGTGGTAGAGTTATTGTAAGAAGAATGAAAGGGGGGAGTGAGGTAATAGCCGAGGTATATAATTTGCCACCATATAGAAGAAATGATGATAGGGCTGAACCCATCGGGCCCCACGGGTTTCACATTCATGAGTTTGGTGATTGTACCATAGGTGATCCCGAGAACCCTTTTATGGCTGCAGGTGGACACTGGAATCCAGACAATGAACCTCATGGTAATCATGCAGGTGATTTGCCCAATCTATTTTCAAATAATGGCTACAGTTTTATGAGAGTTTATTCCAATAAATTTTTACCTATGGATGTCAGAAATAGGTCAGTAATAATCCATGAAAATCCCGATGATTTTCGAACTCAACCATCCGGGAATTCGGGCAAAAGACTGGCCTGTGGAATTTTATTAAGATAATTATAATTGTGAAGTTATTTTTTCTATGATGAGATCATTGGCTATTTTATTTAATCCTCCATGAGGTATTATAATATCAGCCATATATCTGGTTGGTTTTACAAATTTTTCATGCATTGGTTTTACAGTTGAAATATATTGTTTTTTAACCGACTCAAAGGTTCTATTCCTGTCATTAATATCTCTACTGATTCTGCGTAAAAGTCTTATATCAGCATCTGTCTCTATATATATTTTTAGATCAAATAGTTGTGAGAGTTGTTGAAAATGAAAAATTAGTATCCCCTCTACAATAATAATTGGTGAGGGTTCTATAGTTTTAGTTTTTTCCAGTCTTTCATTTGTTTTATATGAATACATCGGCCTCTTGATTGTTTTTCCTTCCTGCAAATCTTTTAAATGTTGAACAAGAAGTTCGGTTTCAAAAGCCCGGGGATGGTCAAAATTTATTTTTTCTTCAGGAACATCAAAGTGTGATTTGTCATAATAGTAATAATCATGCTTAATGATGGTTACTTTGTCTTTAAAAGAATTTTTTAAAATATTGGCAAGTGTTGTTTTGCCGGAAGCTGTACCTCCTGCAATACCTATTATATACATTCTCATACTCCTCTATAAAT
>CAZSTU010000009.1:0-17552 GCA_964609745.1 uncultured Halanaerobiaceae bacterium | reverse complement strand
GAAGCTGTACCTCCTGCAATACCTATTATATACATTCTCATACTCCTCTATAAATATTTTAAGTAAAATTTCTTAACGTCAATTATAACAAATCATTTTCACTCACTCAAGGTTAAAATTTGAAAAGTTAATAATTATTATTGATTGTTATAAGCGGTAAAAAAAGTATTTAAAAGATGTGTTAAAGTATTATTTCCAGCTGAAACAAATAGCCTTTAATAATAAAATTATGTTAATTCTATATTTTGCTGATCCTGAAAATATTATAGCATGTATATTTCGAAAAATATATTAGTTAGAATATCAAGTATATAAAAACTGCCCCATAAATTAAATATGGGGCAGTAATTAACTATTTTATCTGTAATGTCTTTTCAGAAAATCTTCGGCCACTTCCGGAAATAAGATGTAGGATAAAACATCTTCTTCTTTGGTAACAAAATCCTTGATTTCTTCAAGTGTTTCTTCAAATTTATTATCCATTAATTCAGCCGGTCGGCATTCAATAGCCTCTTCACCATCCAGCAACTGCTCTTTTAATTCAGGGTTAATTTCTCCAGGAGGTCTACCGTACATCCCTTTGACATAATCTCTGGTTTCTTTAGAAACCAGCTCATATCTCGCACCTTTTAAAACATTAAATACTGCCTGTGTACCAACTATTTGACTGGTAGGAGTCACCAGTGGCGGATAACCAAGATCTTTTCTTACTCTGGGGACTTCTTCCAGTACCTCATCATAACGGTCAAACATACCCTGTTCCTTTAATTGACTGCGGAGATTGGATAACATACCTCCCGGTATTTGGTTGGTGATAACCCTGGGATCAGTGGCAAATGATCCCTGATATTTTTCATACTTTTCTCTAACTCGGCGGAAATGACCTGCTATCTCAACAACCTCATCCAGTTCAATACCGGGATCATATTCAGTTTCTCTAAAAGTTGCTACCATGGCTTCTGTAGGAGGCTGGGAAGTACCTGATGCCAGTGATGAAATAGCAGTATCAATAACATCTACATCTGCCTCTACTGCTTTGAGATAGGTCATAGCTGCCATCCCGCTGGTATTGTGACTGTGCAGTTGTATTGGAAGGTTGGTTTCTTTTTTTAATCTTTTTACAAGTTCATATGAACGATATGGTGTCAATAGACCAGCCATATCCTTCAGGCAGAGTGAATCCGATCCCAATTCTTCCAGTTTTTGAGCTGTTTCCACATAATGGTCTATATCATGGATGGGGCTTGTAGTATATACAATTGTTCCCTGAGCATGTCCACCATATTTATTTGTAAATTCAATAGCTTTTTCCATATTTCTTACATCATTTAAAGCATCAAAAATACGAACAATATCTATACCATTGTCAATTGCCTTTTCTACAAATTTTTCTAAAACATCGTCAGGATAATGTCTATATCCAAGAATATTTTGTCCTCTTAATAACATCTGTAATTTAGTATTTTTAGCTCTCAATCTTATTTTGCGCAAACGGACCCACGGGTCTTCATCGAGATATCTCATACAGCTATCAAAGGTAGCGCCTCCCCACATTTCAAGGGAGTAATATCCTACCTTATCCAGTTTATCCAGTACTTCCAGCATATCTTCAGTTTTCATCCTGGTGGCCAGAAGTGACTGCTGGGCGTCACGTAATATTGTTTCCGTAATTTTTAACATTATATCCCTCCTGCTTATTATTAATTATTATCCAACTAGTGTTAATAAAACACCGGCAGCAATAGCAGATCCCAGTACTCCAGCTACATTGGGACCCATAGCATGCATTAAGAGATGATTGCCTGGATTGGCTTCCTGCCCTACTTTTTGACTAACTCTTGCAGCCATCGGTACTGCAGAAACTCCTGCTGATCCTATTAGTGGATTAATTTTTGTGCTGCTAAATTTGTTCATTAGTTTCGCAAAAAGTAAACCTGTAATAGTTCCTACTGCAAAAGCCACCAGCCCCAAACCTATGATTAATAGTGTCTGCCAGGTTAAAAATAGTTCACTACTGGCTTTAGCACCAACACTTATTCCCAGAAAGATTGTAACTATATTTATAAGAGAGTTACGAGCAGTTTCAGCCAGTCTTTCTGTTACTCCACTTTCTTTTAAAAGATTTCCCAGCATAAGAGAACCTATAAGAGCTCCAGCAGAGGGTATTATAAGAATTCCCAGAACCATTACAATTAAAGCAAAAATGATTTTTTCCAGCTTTGAAACTTCCCTCAGTTGAACCATTTCAATTTCTCTTTCTTTTTTACTTGTCAGCCAGCGCATCAGAGGTGGCTGAATAATAGGTACTAATGCCATATATGAGTAAGCTGCTATGGCTACAGCTCCGAGAAGTTCTGGTGATAATCTAGAAGTCAAATAAATTGCAGTAGGACCATCTGCACCACCGATAATAGAGGTTGAAGCTGCTTCAGGTAAGGTAAAATTTAAAAAATGTGCACTAATTAAAGTAAAAAATATTCCCACCTGAGCACTTGCTCCAAGAAGTAAACTTTTAGGATTGGCAATTAATGGTCCAAAATCTGTCATTGCACCTACTCCTAAGAAGATTAGCGGTGGGTAAATACCAAAATCTATACCTTTATATATATAATAAAGTAGTTCTCCTTCTTCCATGAGATTGGCCATAGGTAAGTTGGTTAAAATCATTCCAACTCCAATTGGCAAAAGGAGTAAAGGTTCATAACGTTTTTTTATGGCCAGATAAATCAAAGTACCACCGATTATTAACATTATTATCTCTTTTATTGTTAAATTATATAAACCTGACTCAGTGACTAGCCCCCATAGTAGATCTGAGTACATTAGTTACCACCAGCCTCAATAAGGGCCAGGATATCCCCCTGTTTGCATTTGCCGCCTTCATCTGCAGTTATCTGTTTTATTTCCCCGGTAACTGGAGCTACTATTTCTGTTTCCATCTTCATTGCCTCAAGGGTCATAAGTATCTGATTTTTGTCAACTTCATCTCCTTCATTAACTTTAATAGATAGGATCTTTCCGGACATCGGGGCGGTAACTTCTTCATTATCTCCGGAGTCTATATTACCTTTATTAATATTTTCAACTTTATCTTTACTATCTTTATCAGATATACTTTCATCAGCTGTAGTATCTTCTGTATCTTTTTCTATCCGGGTATTGTTATTAATGTCTTTTTCTTTATCGGTATTTTTTACTTCGCCTTCAGTTATTTCTCCTTCTTCTTTTATAGTCACTTCATATTCATTATTATTAACCTCTACAATATATTTTTTCACCTTAATTACCTCCTCTTTTTAATCATTATTTTATCACCGGGTATCTCTTTTTTAAAATGCTCTCTTACCACAGTCAATACAACCGCCAGTTCTTCGTCACTTATCTCACTTTGAGATCTTACTTTTTTCTTTTTTTCCACATCATCATTTTCATAAAAAAAGTACTTAAAACTTGATAGAATTAAGAACAGAAAAAATAAAAACCCAAAAACAACTAAAATTCCGGCTAAACTGATAAAGAGAACTCTTGCAGTCATGATCCACCTCCAATATAGTTATAATTATTGTATTCTTTATTTCATCTCTTTTATAAATTTATCAATTCGGTCAAGACCTACTTTTATCTCAGCGAGAGATGTGGCATATGACAATCTAATAAAATCATCTATTCCAAAAGCTTTACCCGGTACAACGGCTACTTTTTCCTCATCAAGTAATTTATTGGCAAAATCCATTGATCCTTCAATTTTTTTATTTCCATGTTGTTTTCCAATTAGGTTTTTGATATTTAACATAACATAAAAAGCACCCTGAGGTTTATCACAGCTAACCTCCGGCATTTTATTGATCGTATCTACCATGTAGTCTCTTCGTTCCTTAAAAGCAGATACCATTTTATATATTTCATCCTTGGCACCATTAAGACCCACTGTACTTGCATACTGGGCAATAGAATTAGGATTAGAAGTGGCATGACTCTGTATATTTGACATAATAGAAATAACATCTGCAGGACCTGCTGCAAAGCCAATTCTCCATCCAGTCATTGCATAAGCTTTAGACATACCATTAACGACTATTGTTCTTTCTTTTATTTCATCACCCAGTGTGGCTATGCTGATGTGTTCCCGATCATCATATATTATTTCTTCATAGATCTCATCTGACACTACATAAAAGTCATTTTTTACAGCTATTTCAGCGATTTCTTTTAGTTCACTTTTGTCATAAACACAACCAGTGGGATTATTTGGACTATTTAAAATTAAAGCCTTTGTATCATCAGTAATAATATTTTTTAAATCATCTATATCAACTTTAAAGTTATTTTCTTCTCTTGCTTTTATAAAGACAGGCACACCGCCTCCTAACTTAACTGTTTCTGGATATGAAACCCAGTAAGGTAAAGGTATTATCACCTCATCTCCTGGATTTAAAATGGCCTGAAAAGTATTAAAAAGACAGTGTTTGGCTCCATTGGATATTATAATCTGGTCAAGATCATATTTTAGTTGATTATCTTCCATAAATTTATTTTGTACCGCCTTTTTTAACTCGTTAGTTCCCGCGGCAGGAGTGTAATTAGTAAAACCCCTATCAATGGCCTCTTTTCCTGCTTTAGAAATGAAATCTGGAGTATTAAAATCCGGTTCTCCAGCACCAAAACCTATTACATCATAGCCTTCCGCTTTAAGTTCTTTTGCCTTAGCACTTATGGCCAGTGTCAAAGATGAATTAATTTTTTGACCTTTTTTTGATAATTCCACAATTTTTCCCCCTTTTTTATTGCGGCATATTTTGTTTCAAAAAAAAATAAAATTTTTAAATATCCCAATGTATATATTATGGGAAAAGAGGTAATATCCTGCCTTAATTTTTATTTTCTCAAAATATTTATTTATTTTTTAGAGAAATTGTTATTCAAAACTCCTTTGCTTTCTACACAAATTATTTTTTTAGATTACGAGAGAAATTAAGGCTTCATTAGAGGCACTCCCTATTTGAGAAAATCGTACTTACACCGTTAAAAGCTGCTTAATTAAAAGTAATATTTTGTTTCTTGATTAACTCAACACATCCAAATATATTTCAGTACAAAAAGTTTTTTATCTGTTATAAATATAAAAAAATCAAACATACAAAAAGGCAGGTATATACCTGCCTTTTTAAATATTTATTTTATATATTATATTAATCTGTTAATTATAGACCAGTAATAGTAGTCCAGATATTTACAACCATTACAATAAATATACCTACCGGAGCCACTACCTTAAGGAAAAACTCATATCCCTTGCCCAGCATAATCTTACCGGGAGCTGAATTAGCTTCTTCAATAAGATTTTGTGCTTTCCAGACATAACCGGCAAATATAGCGGTTAACATCCCACCAAGAGGCAGAAAGATATTATTAGCAATCCAGTCATAGGTATCCAGCACATCCATTCCCAGGAAACTAAATCCTGACCAGGTACTATACCCTAATATTGTAGGTATACCCACAAGGAATATAATAGTACCCATTGTCTGAGCTGCCTTCTTACGGTCCCAACCTTTTTCGTCTACTACATAAGCTACTACAACTTCCAGCAGGGATATTGAGGAAGTAAGTGCGGCTATCGTAACCAGTAAGAAAAAAAGAACGCCAAAGAGTGATCCTAAAGGCATTTCTGCCAGTACACCGGGTAACGTAATAAAAACAAGAGCTGCTCGTGCACCGGGGTCAAAACCAAGGGCAAATACAGCAGGGAAAATAGCAAAACCGGCTAATAGTGCTATAAGAAAGTCAAATAAAATTATATAAACTGCATTATCACTAACATTATCCTTTTTGGAAAGATAACTCCCATAAGTAATCATAGCACCCATACCTAGACTAAGGGTAAAAAACGATTGGGCTATGGCATCTGTAAATGTTTGCGCGGTTACTGCTCCAAAATCAGGATTCAGGTAAAAGCTAAGACCTTCTCCTGCCCCGGGTAAAGTAACTGAGCGGATCACAAGTACAATTAATATTAATAGTAATAGGGGCATTAAAGTTTTTGCTACTTTTTGAATACCTCCAACTACTCCGGCACTTATTACCAAAATATTTATTAACATAAAAGCCGCGTGCCATAAAAGAGGAACTCCAAATCCAGAGATATGATCCTGGAACATACCGGCAAAATCTGCTCCAGCTTCCAGACCACCTAATGCTTTAAAGACATACGCCATTGACCAACCAGCTACCACAGAATAATAACTGAGAATAACAAAACCTGACAGCACTCCCAGAGCACCAACTAACCACCACGGTGTGTTCGGCGCCAGTGCCTTAAAGGCACCTACAGGATTTTTTGCTGTCTTTCTACCTATAGTTATCTCTGCAACTACTACAGGAAATCCTATAAAAACTATACAGCCAATAAAAATCAATAAAAATGCAGCACCACCATTAGTACCAGTCACATAAGGAAAACGCCAGATATTACCAAGTCCAATAGCCGAACCAGCAGCTGCCATAATAAATCCAATGTTCGAGGTCCAATTCTCTCTCTGCTTCATACTCTACCTCCTTATAAAATTTTAGTATATTTATGTTAAAGATAATAATAACATATAAAAATGGAAATGTCGATAAATATAAAGAAAGTTTTAATTTTCTGAATTTTATTAAGCTTAATAATAAGGAGGCTAATAAAAGACTAATTCTATTATGACTCTATTATTAGATTAAACTAACATTTAGATTAAACTAAAATTATCCTGGTTTTATTAATGCTCTGGAATGATAGCCAATTAAGTCCTGTCTATCCGCTTTTATCAGAGCTTTATAAACAAGATTATAATTGTGTGGATAATGATATTGAAGCAGGGCTCTCTGCATTCTTTTTTCTTTTATACTGCGTGCTACATAGATTTCTTCCATATTTTTTAAATCAAGACCGGTATAATACATGGTTGTAGAACGGGTTCCCGGAGTTGGATAAAAATCCTGAACCTGTTGCGGATGGTGATCAATGTCTCTTAAGTATTCTGCAAGTTCTATTGCATCTTCTAGTTTACTGCCCGGATGACTGGAGATAAAGTAAGGTATTAAATATTGTTCTTTTCCAATTTCGTTGTTAATACTATAAAAATCTTTTCTAAATTTATCAAATATTTCTATAGAAGGCTTTCTCATTAAGTTTAAAACATCTGCAGAAACATGCTCAGGGGCCACTTTAAGTTGTCCACTTACATGGTGTTTGCAAATTTCTCTTAAATATTTTTCATAGTTATTATCTGCCATCAGATAGTCAAAACGTATTCCAGACCTTATAAAAACTTTTTTAATCCCCGGAAGATTACGAACTGTTCTCAAAATATCAATATATTCATGGTTATCAATATTAATATCTTTACATACATGGGGGGTGAGACACTGTCTTTGTTTACAGGCCCCTTTTGTTTTTTGTTTTATACATGCTGCCTTTCTAAAATTAGCTGTAGGTCCCCCAACATCATGGATATATCCTTTAAAATCTTTGTGTGAGGCTATGAGTTTTGCTTCTTTTACTATCGATTTTTTACTTCTACTTCTTACTATACGGCCCTGATGAAAATTAAGAGCACAAAATGAACAACCTCCAAAACAGCCTCTACTACTGGTAATACTAAACTTAACTTCTTTCATCGCGGGTACCCCACCCTTATTTTCATAATAGGGATGATAATCACGTTGATATGGTAGTTCAAAAATATAATCCAGTCTTTCTTGATTTAAAGGATCAGCCGGCGGATTTTGGACAAGATATCGATTACCATGTTTTTGAACCAGAAAATTTCCCCTTATGGGATCCTGTTCTTGCTCCTGTATTTTAAAAGATTCAGCATATTTTTCTTTATCATTTTTCACTTCTCTATATGAAGGAAGGATTTTATAACCATACAAATCATCAAGATCAGAGATTATATAACATGTGCCCGGTATATGACGTATATACTTAATATCCATACCTGCATCAAGAGCTTCAGCAGTTGACAGAATTTGATTTTCTGCCATTCCATATATTAATAAATCTGCCCGACAGTCAAACATTATTGACCTGCGCACCTTATCATCCCAATAGTCATAGTGGGCAAAACGACGGAGACTGGCCTCTACTCCACCTATAATAAGTGGTATATTTTTATAAACCTCTTTTAATCTATTACAATAAACTATTGTAGCTCTATCAGGCCTTCTGCCTGTTTTCCCTCCAGGTGAATAAGCATCTTCCCGGCGGATATTTTTATTTACAGTATAATTACTTACCATAGAATCCATATTACCAGCAGTTACCAAAAAGGCAAGACGAGGTTTTCCCAGTCTTTTAAAATCATTTATTCCTCTCCAATCAGGCTGAGGTATAATTCCAACTCTATAACCTGCATTTTCCAGTATTCTTCCTATAACCGCAGGTCCAAAAGAAGGGTGATCCACATAGGCATCACCACTGACAATAATAAAATCAAGCTGTTTCCAGCCTCTTTTCTTTACATCATTTTTACTGATAGGTAAAAAAACTTTTTTATTCACCTTGACACTCCTGTATTCGAAAAAATTATTAAGCTTCATAAAGCATTTCAATATGAGGTATTCCATCTTCCAGATACATTTCAGATACCTGTTTAAAGCCCAGATCAGTATAAAAATCATAAAGGTACTGTTGGGCTGAAATTCTGATTTTATCTTCGTTCATTTGTTTTTCTATATACTCAATACCTCTTGTCATTAATTCTTTTCCCAATCCTTTTCTCCTATACTCTTCTTTGACCAGTACTCTTCCTATTGATGCTTCTTTATAGGAAATACCTGGAGGTAAAATTCTGATATAGGCATTTATTTGGTCTTTACTGCCTGCCCATAGATGATATGATTTTTTATCTTTACCATCTATTTCATGGTAGGGGCAATCCTGTTCAACGACAAATACATCTACTCTTTCTTTCAATATTTCATAAATCTGATTTACCGTTAATTCATCAAAATATTTTAAAAACCAATCCAATTATTATCATCTCCCACTTTTAGAATTGTTATTTATAAGTTCATTTATGAAATTCTTCATGTTTTGATAATGAGATCCAGGCCAGTAGATTTTACGGCATTTACTACACCTATAAAATTCATTATAGTATTTTTTTGTTTTTGGCTCAAGAAGATGAATAATTTCGTTTTTATTCACTGAATGCAATTCTCCATTACATTCAACACAGCGGCCAAATGATTTAATATGATCAGAAAGTGAATATCTATTTATCAAAGATTTTAATTGATTCCTGGGATCATCATAACGAATAAAATAAGCATATTTAACTTTACTTCTTTTTAAAAGTCCAATATCCCTTGTAAGTAAAATACGATCGGTATTTTTAGAAATATTTGCTAATTCTTTATCTTTGTATTTATTGTCATAAAGACTGTCAAATCCAAGCATACGCAGATATCTTGCCAGTTTTCCCAGGTGTGTATCGAGAACAAATCGGTATTCTCCACTATAGGGTTCTCGTAGTGAGATATCAGAACATATTTTTATATTTTTAAAAACTGGATAAACATTTATGAAATAACCATTTTGTACATGATAAGAAAAATCTACAGGTTCATTATTGGAAGTTATGAGATAAATTTCTGTATGTGGAACCCCCATGCTTTCTATTCGGTCTTTTACAGATTGTATTCCTTTGAATTTATGTTGATGTACTATCCCATCTTTCTCTTCAGGAAAAAAATCATTTAGTTCTGCAAAAAATCTAAAATAAGCTATTTTCTCTTTAAGCAATCTTATCCACCCTTTTTATTTCCCGCCTGCTGCTATGGAACCCTCTTTTATCTTTAACGGTCTATTTGTTTCAATTATAGTTATTAGTAAATCAACTATTTTAGGATCAAATTGTTTAGCCCGATTTTCAATTAACTCTTTTTTTGCCTCTTTTTCAGTAAGTGCCTCACGATAAGAACGTCGAGAAGTCATGGCATCCCAGGCATCTGCAACGGTTAATATTCTAGAAATTAATGGTATATCTTCTTGAGATAATCCGTCTGGATACCCCCGGCCGTCCCATCTTTCATGATGATGAAGGACGTATTTGGCTATATCTTCTAATTCTGTTGAATTTTGTAATGTTTCATATCCCCAGCGGGGGTGTTTTTTTATCTGTTCAAATTCTTCTGCAGTTAATTTATCCTTTTTATTGAGTATAGAACCCGGTATTATAATTTTACCTATATCATGTACCAGACCAGCCCAGTAAGTACTTTTTATTTCTTCTTCACTTAGGCCCATTTCTTTTGCAAGTTTGCTAGCTATTTGTGCCACTTTACTGGAATGTCCCCTTGTATAATTATCGTGGAATTCCAACAATTTCGTAACAGAAAGGACCATTTCCCTGGTAAATCTTGTTTGTAATTGATAGTAATTATGGAAGGTATAAAATGCTTCAATCATATAACGAAAGGACCGCATTGTATAAATGGAATTTTCACTAAAATTTTCATCTCTGTTTTGGGCAATATCAAGAGAAATACCGCCTATTGCTTTTCCTTCAATAATTATGTTGAAGGTCATGGTTTTTGCAATTGACTTGGAAGCAGAAATGAATTTTTGTAGTTTATTATCATTAATTTTATCAGTGTTGATATCATTTATTTTTTCAATAACAACAACTTCTTTTTCTTTTTCTTCAATAAAATAATCTACCGGAATATTTAATTCATTTATCTTTTCTTTGTTATGGCCTACAGTTTCTATAAAATTAACTTTTCCATCTTCATAAGAATATACTGAACCATAATCAGCTTCAGGGATTAAATCATACGCAGTATAAAAAACATTTTTGAGAAAACTTTCTCCTTCTTCCAGACTCAGTCTGCCCAGATCATGGGTTATTTTAATTATCCTTTCGAGATTTTCGTTTAATCTATTGGCTTCTTCAATTGATTCTTCCAGTTCTTCATTAAGATCCTGTATTTCTTCATTATTTGCCTCTAACTGTTCATAACTTGCCTGTAGTTCTTCCTTTTGCTGGAATAATTCTTCTCTTGAACTTTGTAGCTTTCGGTAATTATTTTGTAAATTGGCCTTCATATTATTTATTGATTTAATCAAAATTCCAACTTCATCATTATGGTCTCTTTTAAGATCCGGTAAATTCAGATTACCACTTGCCAATTCATCAGCATAATTGGCAACTTTGATAATTCCCTGAGCTATTTTATTGCTAAAATAGTATACTGCAAGAAAAGTTATTAATAGTATAACTCCCAGTGTCCAGTATAAGGTATTTAAGATGTTATCTGCTCCAGCCTGAAAATCCGACATATAGGACCCGGCCACCACAATCCATCCCCATTCTGGATAGTATTTGGAATATGTTATTTTTTCTTCAGTAACCTCCGGGTTTGTAGGCACCTCCCAGGGATATCTGGTAAATCCACCTCCATTTTCTGTTGCCTGTTCAATCTGATGTTGAACAAAATACTGTCCATCATCAGCTTGAGTTTCCCAGATATTATCTCCTTCAAGTATTGGATGTAATAATACTTTACCTTCCTCATTATATACGAAGATATAGCCATCTTCACCAAGTCTTATATCAGGATTCAGAGGTCTTGTTCCATCTTCCCTTCTTTCACCCAATAATTTGACCTTGATTTGTTCCTGTGCTTCATTCTCACTAATATTTCCTTCTTCAACTTCTTGATTTAAGGTATCCATCATACTAATGGCCATGTTGACAGAGTTAATTAATTTTTCCTGTCCCACTTCATCCAGTTCATTTTGGGCATTATAAAAATTTATAACTCCCATAACTATTAAGCTTGATATTATAAGTATTAAAGTCACAACAATTAATTTTAATTTTATACTCATCTTGTTTTCTCCTCATTATTAACTTATATGTAATAGGAACTATTATAATATTCGCTAATAAATAACTTAATCCTTCTAATTCTTATAAAAATACTTATTATTAATTTAAAAAAATAACCGGCTTATGAGCCGGAATCAGAGAGAGTTTTTTCAATAGCTTCTTTAATTCGTTTTTCTTTGAAGGGTTTAACAATAAAATCATCAACACCAATATCCATTGCCTTAAATATTATTTCTTTTTGCCCCATAACACTTACTATAATAATTTTTATATCGTTGTCTTTACTTTTTATCTTTTTAATAGTTTCCAGACCATCCATTTCAGGCATTATTATATCAATAGTCACTAGGTCCAGTTCAAGTGACCGATAGGTTTTTATAGCTTTTCTTCCATTTTCAGCCTCAGCAACTACACTATGACCTGTTTTCATAAAAATATCTTTTAAAATTTTTCTCATAAATGAAGTATCATCAACAATCATTACTCTGGCCATCTTTCTCCCCCCCTAATAACTCCTTTATCAGTTAAATTATATACTACAGGGGGAAGATTGTTAATATTGAGATAAAAACCAAATCTTATGACCTAGGACTAATTTATCATAATTATTGAGATTATAAATGATATTACTCAATGGTTAAATTAAAAAACTCATTTAATAGTTCATAATATTCGCCCGGGATAATTATATGGTGATTACCAAGAGGTTTATTAAAGAAATAATCAGAAACGTTATCCTGAAATTCCATTTCTATCTGAGTTCTACAGGCGTGAGGATTTGTTAAATTCTCTACTATATTACCCTCTTTAAGATAAAATTTATTTAAGTTTTCTCCTCCTATCTTTAATACAGATGCTTTACCTCTGGGAATAAAACCCTGAATCCCAACTCCAATTCCTGTTTCAAAATGTGATCTTGAGATAAAGCTATTACATATAGAAGTAGGTACTGTGCAGTGGGCAAATTTAACTATATTATCATCTGCATTGATCATAAATGGATTGGCCATAAAAGATTGTTTACCTGTCAGCAAATGAGTGACCAACATGGTAAAAGTAGCCGGTAGATCTCCTTCACAACCGGAAACAATCCCTTCGTTATTTAAAAGAGAAAGTGCCAGGCAGCCGGTTGTGCCCAGGTTTGTAACTAAATCAAAACACCGAATTGTTAAGGCATCAAGGTCATATTTTTTCACAAGTTCTTTTAAGGCCAGATAAACTCTAACTGCTTCCCAGACATCATCTTCATTATTTTCAACCATCTTTTCAGATCTCTTAATAAAGTCTTCTTTTATTTCAGAAATTTTCTCTCTATCTAATTCATTATACCTGTTATAAACTTCTTTAAGAGCAATATCCTGAATAGATATCCCCCATTTATCAATTGTTTTTTCATAATTTATTTTACTGGAAATAAGCCAGTCTGAAGGTGTACCAATTACTCCAATCTTTTTACCTTTAAGATCATTAGAAGTACGATGTATTTTTGCAAATAGTTTTATTTCAGAAATTATTTTATCTAAACTGCCATGAAATATTTTTCCTTTTCCTCCCTGGGAATTAATATAATTTAAAATTTCCAGACCTGCAGGTAATGAATTATGTAAAGAGGTAGTAAGCAGGTACTGGGGCTGAGGAATGTTATTAAAGTATTTTTTGTATATACTTTCAGTCCCACCTGTTTTAATAAAATTTAAAATTAAATCATAATATTTCCTGTCAATATCATTTATATCAGATGGGTTAAATTCACCAACTTCAAATTCAGATTCAAGACGGTTTATAAACTCACTGAGAGAATTATTTATTCTTTTCTGTTCATGTACAGGAGAACTAAAATTAATCAGAGCAATTCTCATATTTTATCTCCTCATTTCTTTTTTGTTATTTATACTAATTTTATTATATTATATACAAATAATCTAAATAATTCAACATTAGCTGCCAGAATTAATCATTTACTTTCTTCAGTTATTCAATTATTCAACGAATATTAATTTTAAAGAGGATTTTAACTCATTTTAGAGGAATAAATAATAAAATACGACATATAGAAAGGGAGGGATTTCATGAATTGGCAGGAAAAATTAATTGAATTATCTTTCGAATATGGTGGAAGACTACTGGGAGCTATATTAGTATTTATTTTTGGAAAATGGGTAATTAAACTTATATTAAAATATATTAACCGCTGGTCAAAAAATAATCTGGATCCTACCCTTCATTCTTTTGTTAAATCAATTGCAAAAACAATACTCTACATATTACTTTTTATTACTGCTGCATCTACAATGGGGATACAGATGACCTCATTTGTAGCAATATTTGGGGCAGCAGGACTGGCTATAGGTCTGGCACTGCAGGGAAGTCTTGCAAACTTTGCAGGAGGGGTATTAATTTTAACCTTTCGCCCTTTTAACATTAATGATTTTATAGAAGTTAATGGTAATAAAGGAAAAGTAAAATCAATACAGATATTATATACAACGTTACTTACAAGAGATAATAAAAATATTATTATTCCAAATGGAACTCTTGCTAATAGTGATATTATCAATTATTCTATAGAAGATACCAGAAGGGTTGATTTACAATTTGGGGTGGGTTATGATGATAATATACTTCAGGTAAAGGAAATATTGCAGGATATTGTTGATAATCACGAATTGATTTTAAAAGAGCCCGCTCCCATAATTCGGGTGGGGGAACATGCAGATAGTTCGGTTAACTTTAATACAATGGTCTGGACAGAAAGTGAGAATTACTGGACTGTGTACTATGACCTTATGGAAGAAGTAAAATTAAAATTTGATGAAGAAGGAATTAACATACCCTATCCTCAGATGGATGTACACCTTGAGCAATAATAATTAATGATATAATCCCTTGTTTTTCAGGGGATTATATCATTAAACTCTATCATCAATCAATTTTAACATTTTTGATAATCTTCAACAATTGATTAGTTATTATTTCATTACCAGCTATTATAATTGGTGCCCCCATATAAATTTTATCAATTACTTTACCACCCGCTTCTTTTATCATTAACTTACCTGCTGCTGTGTCCCAGGGCTTTAATTTAAATTCCCAAAATCCATCAAGCCTACCTGCAGCAACATTAGCCAGATCATAAGCAGCTGAACCTGATCTTCTTATACCTCTGGCCTTCATAACCATTGTCTTAAAATGGTTGAGATTATTAATTCTAGAAGTAAGCTTGTCATAAGGAAAACCGGTAGCTAAAAGGGCATCTTCAACTTTATTACAATTGGAAACATTTAATTTTTTATCATTAAGATAGGCACCTTTATTTTTTACAGCATAAAATATTTCGTTTAAATAAGGCATATATACCAGTCCTGCTTTTATCTTTTGCCTGTACTGAATCGCTATGGATATACCATAAAATGGATAGCCGTTGGCATAATTGTTGGTACCATCAAGGGGATCTATAATCCATTTATAATCTGAATCCTTATATTTTGCTCCCTGTTCTTCTGCCAGTATTGAGTGTTCAGGATAATTTTTTTCTATTTTATCTATAATTAGTTGCTCAGATAAATTATCAATGGCAGTAACAAGATCTACCTTTGATGTTTTTTTCTCAATATTAAAATTACCTTCTCTTGCTCCTTCAAGCTGTTTTTTTCCTACCTCTTTTACCCATAATTTTGCTTCATTAATCATCTGTTCTATATTCACATTAATAACCTCCAATTCACTATTATTAAAAAATAACTAAATCAAAATTTATCTGGTTAATTAAGACAATCATTTGTAACATATTTATTATAATATTTTTCTAATAAAAAGTCCAAAAAAATAACCCGGGTTTCCCCGGGAGATAATCATTAACAAATTGAATTTTATCAACCTGTAGCCTCTACAAAAATCTGTTCCTCCGGTATATCTTTTTCTTCAAGTAAATCTCGTGCTGCATTTTCCATAGCACCTGGACCACACATGTAAATCTTATATTTGTGTAAATCCATTTTATCCATTACATCTGTGACAAAGCCTTTTTCACCTTCCCAATCATCATCAAAAGCAACAACAGGAATAAACTCAAATTCATCTGCTTTTTCAGCAAATTCTTCAAATTTATCTTTGTAGACAAATTCTTTTTCATGGTTGACACCATATATGAGTTTTACATTGTTTATGTTATGATCATTTTCAACAAGATCTTCTACTATTGTCACAAATGGGGTAATACCTATACCACCACCAACTAGCAATACATCACTGGCTTCTTTATCAATTACTAGCTCATTACCCATAGGAGCCTTTAATTCTACCTCATCACCCTCTTCAAAGTCGTTAAAGATGATGGTGGTACCATAGCCACCTTCTTTTTTCATTATTGTAGCTTTCAGAATACTTCCTTCTTCTTCTATACCGGAAGCAGAATAGGCTCTATACATTTCGTGTTCGTCAGAAACTTTAACCAGGAAGAATTGACCTGGTATTATATCAACAACATCCGGATCTTCAAGTCGGAAAGTGTACTCTCTTATCTTATCATTTAGTTCTTCAATTTTTTCTATACTGGCCAGTACGGGTTGTTTTTTCTCATAACCGGTTATATCAACAGATTCAATATCCTCTATAGCTTTTGGCTCTGTCTCCAGTTCAAGTATTCCGGCAGGACAGTGTTCCACACAGGTTCTACAGCGTATACAAAGTTCATTATCCAGTTGACCTTTTTCCGAAAATTCAAGAAAAGGATCAAGCTGCATGGGACAGACGCGGGCACAGGTGCCGCATTCATGACACATATCTTCTGTAACTGCTGTTACCTTTTCATCGGTGTATCTAGTAATCCCAAGAGCCTTACCCAATCTGTACATCAAAATCTGCATTGTACCCATAGGGCAAAATTGACACCAGGTCCTTGGTGAGACAAAAAGAGTTACTGCTCCTCCCATAATTGTTACCATAAGATAACTGGTAACGAATATAAAACCCACTTTATCCCAAAATGGTGCTTCTCCAAAAAAACGTGATGCTGAGATTAACTTACGTGATATTTGAAAGACAAAGAAAGCAAATACTGCTGCACGTAGATATTTGTTTCTTAAAAAATCAGGGATTTTTATATTTTTACTTATAGGCATTAATAAAGAATCAAATAAACTACCATGAGGGCAGATATTGCCACACCAGAACCTTCCTTTAAATAAAGCTGTGAGTGATAACCCGATAATAACCGGTATAACAAGCAGACCCAGACGTGGGTACCATAAGCCACCAATGGCTACTGTTAGTGTGAAAATCCATGCATATTTCCTTATCGGTGTAAAAGTGCGTTCAGTTTTAATATTATATAATGATTCAGCATCCATATTAGTCCCTCCTTAATATTTAGAAATTAGTATATCCAAATATTACGATATAATAAATATTGTAATTTGTCAATATGTTTTGGAAAAAAGTTTGTATATAATTTAATTTAATCATTAATTATCACTGCTAACATTAAATATTTTTCTTTTTTGTGTACCCCAATCTTCTTTTCTTTTAATTAATTCAATAATTCCCTTAAACCTCCAGTAAGTATGCAACTGTTTATAACCGAAATTCTCTAAAATACTGTAAATAAATAAGTTAACGATTTGTGAAGTTTTATCATATTTTCTAAAGGTCATTTGTTCAAAAAATAAAGAGGAA
>CAZSTU010000008.1:8353-20331 GCA_964609745.1 uncultured Halanaerobiaceae bacterium | reverse complement strand
ATTTGTACTTATAAGTCATAAAAGAAAAGCCCAGGGGGACAGACTCTACTACCTGTGAGTAGAACCTCCCCGCCGGGGCTTTTATCCCTTCGGTGTGATAATAATATCTGTACCGCTCGGACCAGCCATCATCAGTTGAGGCTCTTTAAAATAAATTAAACATAGTACTCCCCTGAAATTGATGGAGACTGATAATGCGGAAACCTAGGTACACTTCCCTCATAGTCGGATAGTTTACGGCTACCCGGTAGAGACTTGTGGGCCTTATTCCCACCATTATATGAGGTAATATTCGTTTTTTACATCACAATCATAACAGATTATTAAGTATTAGTCAACTCAAATTTAGCGAAATTTATAATAAATTTTTGCTGTAAAAAAATTGTTTTAAGGCAGATATTGGATACTCTAAAGTGTTTATATATCTCAATTTTACACATTATAAAAATATCAAAAGGATAAAGGAGGAACTTTATGCAGTTAAAAGACATCATGACAAAAGATATCTCGACGGTCAACGCAGACTCATCCATACAGGAAACGGCCCGCACAATGAGAGATCTAAATGTTGGTTCAATACCTGTATGCCGGGGCAGGGAACCTGTAGGTATGGTAACTGACAGAGATATCACCATCCGCAGTGTAAGTGAAGGCAATAATCTAAAAACACCTGTAGAAAAAATCATGACAGGTAACCTGATTTATGGAACACCAGATATGAGTGCAGATGAGGCAGCCAGATTAATGGCCCAAAAACAGATTAGAAGATTACCCATAGTTGAAAAAGGCAGACTTGTAGGTATTGTCTCACTTGGAGACCTGGCAGTTGAAGATAAGACGGATATGGAAGCCGCCAGAGCTCTGTCCAGTATTTCTATTCCGAGCAAACCCAATAAATAAATATTTTGGGGTACAGTTTCCATACTGTACCCCAATCACTACCTGACTCCATTATTACCTATGGCCTGTACCGGGCATTCATTAACAGCCTTTTCGCATTTCTTTTTCTCCATTTTATTTGAAGGCTGTTTGCATACATATGCGTGTTTATCTCCCCTTAAGAATGAAAAATTTTTTGGAGCTATATTTACACACTGACCACAAACAATACATGATTTATCCACAAAATATGCCCCGGCTTTATTTTCAGGATATTTCAATTCCAATTTAGCCAATTTTTTACCTCCTCATATCTTATTTTATTAAAATTTTTTTAAATTATAATGTATATAACTGGTAAAATAAATAAAAACTAAATACAAATCTAAAAAAGGAGTGACTGAATTGTCAATTAAAAATAATAAAAAATTAAAAGTGCTGTTATTTATTCTCACCCTATTACTTATTTTCACCGGCTGCGAACAGGCCGAAGAGAAAGAAGAAACTGCAGAAACAAAATATGATAATGGGGCTTTTATAGCCTACTCAGATGCAACCGAGCATGGTTATGCCTGGGCAAAAATAAATTTAGAGGATGATGATATTACTGAAGTTAAATTAATGGAAGTAACAAGTAGTGGTGACCACAAAGATTATGATACATATGACTATGAAGAATCAGTTGAAGCATATGAGGAAATGCCGGGAAGATTTGAAGAGGCGGATTCAGCCGATGTTGATATATATTCTGGAGCCACAGACTCCAGTGAAAAATACATACAGGCTGTTGACCGGGCTTTAAAAATTGCCGCCGGAGAAACAGAAGGTGATTATTTTGACGGAACCTTTCAGGGAAGTTCTGAAGAACCCTCAGATTACGGTTATGGGATAGCACTGGTAACATTTGAAGATGATAATATCACAGAGGTTGAATTAAAAGAAGTGGATGAGGAAGGCGAAGAGCGTGATTATTCCAATGAAAAATATGAAGATGCAGTGGAAGCAAATGAAATAATGGCTGAACGTTTTGAAGAAAATAACTCTGCTGATGTTGATACATACACGGGAGCAACTATTTCCAGTGAAAAATATATTGAAGCTGTGGAAGATGCTTTACTCCACGCCGGCACAGCCAGAAATAATGACGAAAAAGAAGAAGATATTAAAGAATAAATTACAAAATTTCGGGTTTTTTGCAGGTAATATATTAAAATTATCTAATATATAATATAACACTAAATTATTAATAATTATTTTTATCTGGAGGTGCCCGAAATGTTTGACTGGAAAGAGGAATTTTCTGTAGGAATTAAAAAATTCGATGATCAGCACAAACATCTACTGGAAATAGGAAAAGAATTATATTATCTTTTTGAAAATGTGGAAAAAGGAATTGATCAGTATGATCAAATTCTTGAACTATTACAGGAAATGCATGATTACACTGTCTATCATTTTGATTCTGAAGAAAAAGCAATGGAAAAATATAACTACCCGCGCCTGGAAGAACACCGCAAAGCACATCAGGGCTTTGTGGAAAAACTTAAAGAAATTGATCTTGACGATGTTGACACAGAACAGCGTCAGTTCAGTATGGAACTCCTTGATTTTATAGCAAATTGGGTGGAAAATCACATTTTGGGGGAGGATCAAAAGTACTCACCATTCTTACAGGGTAAAGAGCTAGAGTAAAGATAGTGGGCCAAAAGGCCCACTAATTTTTATTTTAAAAATCAAAAAAGGTTTTTTTACATCTCTGTCGAATATTGGTAATAATAGCTAATAATTTATACAGGAGTGAATATACATTGCTAAATAATCTAAGACAGGAAATAAAAATAATAATTATATATCTTATATTTGGATCCCTGTGGATCCTTTTTTCTGATAGAATTATTCTCTCACTCTTAGAAAGACAGGATAATATAAATCAAATACAAACATATAAAGGCTGGATATTTGTAGCTATTACGGGAATAATATTTTATAATTTATTTAAAAATGCTCTTGATGAGTTGCGGGAAAAACGCGAAGAACTGCAGGCCAGCTATGAACAGCTTGAAGCTGATAATGAAGAATTTAAGGCTTTAAATGATGAGCTCAAAGATTCTTACAAAGAAATCCACAGTCTTGTCAATAATTTAGAAAAGATGATTACAATAACTTCAAGTCTCAGCAATCTTTCAAACCTAAAAGAAGATCATTTTCTGGGAAGATTACTACGAACTGCACTGGAGCTTGTTCCTGAAACAAATAAAGGTTTAATAGCCAAAAAGAAAAACAATGAAAATATTATAGTGGATTCCATAGGCCTTAAAGAACCCGGCAAAGTTAAAAATATAATTGACAGTAATGATTTTCTTCAGGACCTGCCCTCAGTGTGTACTCTACGTGAACTGGAAGAAAAAAATAAAAAAGATATTTTTCCAGACCATATACAGGAAGTCATTGAATATGATTACAGTCAGCTCAATGACATTTTAATGGTGAATTTAAATCGAGATGGTAACCTCATAGGTCATCTCGGCTTATTTTTAGATAAAAAAACTCCCACCAGTTTCAGCAATAAAAGCCGCAGGATCATGAATGCCTTTTACAGTTTAGCAAATGCATATTTTACATTTAAGGAATATAACCGGATTAAGGAAGGATTCCAGAAGGAACTAATTAGTTCAATTACCAGTATGCTTGAAATACACGATGTTTATACAGAAGGACATTCTCAGCAGGTGGCCAACCTGTCAAGTGAAATAGCTGCCAGACTTAAACTAAGCAAAGAAGAAATAGATAAAGCTTACTGGTCAGGTATGGTTCACGATATTGGTAAGATCCTGATACCCACAAATATACTAAACAAGAAGGGAGCTCTCAGCAAAGAAGAGTTTAGGCAAATTAAAAAACACACCATCTGGGGTTACCGTACCCTTAATGATTCCAAAAGATTAACTGATATTGCTCTTTATGTCCGCCACCATCATGAAAGGTGGGACGGCAGGGGATACCCGGATGGACTGTCCGGAAATGAAATTCCCCTGATTTCCCGAATTATTTGTCTGGCCGATGCCTGGGACGCCATGCGTTCTCAAAGACCTTATCGTCAACCACTTACTCCAGAAAAAGCTGTAAATGAAATTAAAAATAATAAGGGAACACAATTCTGTCCCAGAGTAAGTGAAGCTTTTTTAAGTTTATATGAGGAAAAGATGGATTAATGATTATCATCTATTTTTTTCAATATTCCATCATATATTTCTTTGTTTCCTATAATACCGTAAAATTTATTGTTAGCATCCAAGACTACAATAGGCTTTTCGTTTAACCTCATTACTCTTATAGCTTCTCTTAATGTATTATCAAAATTAAATTTCAATAACTCATCATCCATTTTTTTGATATTATCTTCTGTTAAAGTACTATATTCACTTATACCAACTTCCCGGCCTTCATAAATACATTTTTTTACTTCACCATTTGAGTCTAAAAATACTTCTAAACCCTCTCCCTTACCTGTACGGTAATATATTTTTTTATTATCATCAACTTCAAAATCTGTTTTTGCCAGAATATCTGCTTTTATTACATCAGTGGGATCGGCATTATCAACAAAACGTGCTACATAATCAGTAAGGGGATTTATAATTATCTGTTCAGGTGAATCAATCTGTACTATTTCACCGTCATTCATAATAGCTATTCTGTCTCCCAATTTAAGGGCTTCTCCCAGGTCATGAGTTACAAAAATAATTGTCCTTTTTAATTTATTCTGTAACTTAATTAATTCATCCTGCATCTCATAGCGAATAAGTGGATCCAGAGCACTAAAAGGTTCATCCATTAACAGTACTGGAGCATCTGTAGCCAGGGCCCTGGCCAGACCAACCCGCTGTCTCATTCCACCACTCAATTTGTCAGGCTTCGAATCAGCCCAATCACCAAGACCTACAATCTTAAGAACCTCTTCAGCTCTTTTCCGCCTCTTTTCTTTTTCAATTCCACTAAATTTCAAACCAAGAGATACATTTTCAGCAACTGTTTTATAAGGTAATAAAGCAAAATTTTGGAATACCATACTTAAATAGTTAAGTCTAATCTGACGCAACTCATCATCATTACAAGCTGTGATTTCTATTCTCTCTTCATCCGGTGGTTTAAAATATATCCTTCCATCTGTAGGTTCTATTAATCTATTTATACAGCGTAACAATGTAGATTTACCACTACCGGATAAACCCATAATAACAAATATTTCTTGAGTTTCCAGTTCAAAACTTACCTGGTTTACTCCTACAACATTTCCTGTTTTTTGATGAATTTCATCTTTGCTCATACCATCTTTCAGTAAATCCAGAACTTTCTCCGGTTCTTCTCCATATATTTTTACTACATCTTCAACTTCTATCAATAATATCTCCTCCCATTAATTCGAAGCATCCAGTAAGCGGTCAAGTATCATGGCAATAAAAACTATACCCAGTCCGGCTTCAACTGCGCCTCCGGTATCAAGTGTATTTAAAGAATTCCACACACTTCTTCCCAGTCCATTTGCACCTATCATAGCTGCCAGTACAACCATGGAAAGAGACATCATAATACACTGATTAATACCCAGTATAATTGATCCCAGAGCACTGGGCAGTTCGATTTCTTTGAGCATTTGCCAGCGGCTGGCTCCAAATGCTTCACCTGCTTCAACTCTTTCCCGGGGGACCTCCGTTATACCCAGATAGGTTGCCCTAATTGGAGGTGGAACAGCAAAGATTGTGGTGGCAATAATACCGGGAACAGTCCCAAGTCCAAATAATACAATAGCCGGTAATAAATATACGTAAGCGGGGATTGTCTGCATAAAGTCGAGTATGGGCCTAATTATTTTATATATTATCGGTATATGTGCTGATATTATTCCCAGCGGTATACCAATTGAAAGTGAAATAATTACAGAAGTTGTCACCATTGCCAGAGTTAAGATCACCTGATCCCAGTAGCCCATATTATTCATCAATAATAAGCTTAAAACAACAAAAATGCCTAGTGAAACACCTCTCAAACGCCAGGCTATAATAAATATTGCGAGTATAAAGATTAAAGGTGGTATAACCAGTAATGCCTCATTTATTCCATCTAAAATAATATTTAGAAAAACTGATATAGCACGAAATTGATTATAAAATATACTTGTTATCCAGTCTTCAAAACTTTCTACAAATTCTCCCAGTGGAAATCGCCATTGAGTTTCCAGATAAAGTAATTTTACTAATAATTCCTGCAATATTTAACCTCCTTCTATATCCAATTTAAATAATTTTAACAATAAAATCTCATGTGAGGTTCAATCTTTCACCCCACATGAGATAGTAAAATACTGAATATTTCTATTCTATATCCATGTTCTCTCGCAGTACTTCCCAGGCTAAATTTTCACCGGAAGCATCTTTTACATCCCATAACCACTGATCAACAACATCAATATTATCTTCAATCCATTCTTCAGCAATTTCTTCACGTTCTTTTTCTTCCTGATCTTTGTCATAAATCCATTCATTTGCCATTTTCGATGTTACCTTCACCTGTTCAATAAAACGATAAACATTGGGATTATCTTCTTTTAAACCGGGATTTACAAAGGTATTGACTGGGGCCATTTCAGCAGAGTCACCCCATAAACCTTCAGGATCTTCTAAAAACTCAATATCCCAGACATGGTCCATCCAGTGTGGTGTCCATCCCGCAAAAACAACCCATTCTTCATTGTCAATTTTAGCTTCCACTTCTGCAAGCTGTGCGGAAAATGTACCGGTAAGCATCTCCCAATCTCCAAAACCATATGTATCATCTTCTTTAGCAGGTTCCATATACTGAGTTGCGGCTCCACCTGGCTCACCAAGATAAAACTTTCCATCAAACTTATCCTTGTGTTCATCCAGGTCAGCCATGGAAGTTACTCCTTCTTCATATACATAGCCAGGAACAGCCAGACTGTATATTGTATCAATTAAGTTATAACCAGCACGTTCTATTTCTCCATCTTCAAGCAAAGATTCATAGGTATCCTTTTGTGATAACCAGCCGCCTAACCAGACATCAATATCACCCGTTGATAATCCCTGATAAAGGGGAGCACCAATAACTTCTTTATAATCAACCTCATATCCGATATTTTCTAAAATAGTTCCAACTACCTCATTTTTTATTTGAATACCAGTCCAGGTCTGTTCGCCAAGAACAATAGTCTCATCAGCCTCCACTACACTGAAACTACCTGTAATTAATATAAACACAAACAAAAATACTCCAATCTTGAAGTATTTATTCATATTTCCCCTCCTAATAGTAAGATTTTAAAATTTTCGTATTTCTATAACCACTATAATTCTATAACAAATAAGGGGAAAAATCAAATTCCTACAAATTACTCAATTACAGGCCATATCAATTACAGTACGACATACCAGCTCAATTCCTTTTTGTAAATCTTTATAGTCTGTCCACTCCTCCGGACAGTGACTTTTGCCATCTCTACTGGGCACAAAGACCAGACCTACATCTGCTATATCTGTCATAATCATCGCATCATGACCTGCACCACTATTCATCTTTAGACAACTAATATCTGCTTCTATACCTTTTTCTTCCATGATCTGCGTAATATACTCGGGTAATTTTACAGGTGGTACTGATATTTTTTCTACCATCTTAAATGATATATTTTTATCTTTTGTATTATCTACCAAAAAATTTTTTATTCCCTCAGACACACAGGATATTTTATCCTCATTGCGTGACCTTATATCAATGCTGAATTTTACAATACCCGGTATTATATTGGCCGCTCCGGGTTCTGTATTTACCTTCCCCACAGTGGCAACTGTACCTTCTCCTGCTTTTAATGCCAGTCTTTCAATCTCGGCAAAAATTGCACCGGTTGTGGCCAGAGGATCCCTCCTCATATCCATGGGGGTGGTACCAGCATGATCTGCTTCACCTTCAATAATTACTTCATATTGGGTAATTCCAACTATATTAGAGACAAGACCCACTTCTTCATTTTTTGTTTCGAGCACAGGTCCCTGTTCAATATGTAACTCAAAAAAAGCCTTTATTTCATCAGGAAAACGACGGGCTTTTTTATAATCTTTGGGATCAAATCCAAAATCACTTAAAGCTTCAGCAGTAGTAATACCATTTTCATCACTGTTTTGATACAGTTCTTCTCTGTCAAGACGTCCTGTCATAGCCCTGCTGCCAAACAAACCACTGCCAAAACGTCCTCCCTCTTCTTCCACCATAGCTATAACTTCAAGGGGATAATTATTTTCCAAATCTTTTTCTTTAAAAACTCTTGCTGTCTCCAGTCCTGCCGCAACTCCTGCAGGGCCGTCAAACATACCGCCATTTTTAACAGAATCAAAATGAGACCCTACCATTATCACCGGTAGAGAAGAATCTTTTCCTTCCCTTTTACCTATAATATTACCTACAGCATCTTCCCTTACATCCAAACCCGCTTTCTGCATTTCATTTTTTATATATTTTCTGGCCTTTCTGTCTTCTTCAGTAAAAGAAAATCTGGTTATTCCTTTACCGGGAGTTGCATTAAATTTAGCCAGATTTTCTATATCATTTTCAATTCTATTGATCTCCGTAAACAAAATATATCACCTCTTATAAGAAATTGACAAATATTCCAGCAAGAATAACAGAGACAATGGTGACTGTTGTAAATCCTCCCACAAGCATTTGGGGAAGCATTTGCTCCATTAAAAATTCCTTTTCCTCTTCATTTTCTGCTAGGGCTTTTGAGGCTTCTTCTGTCAGAATATAATTAGGAGGAAAACCATAAAGGGCTGTCAGTGAAAGAGCAAAAGACATTGCCTTAGAATAACCCAGCAATTTTCCAACAAACATAGTGACAACAGCCATTGCTAATACTCCAAGTACAATTATTATCACCAGTGTTCCAGCAATTTCTGCCAGCATTGATGGATTGGCCTGTGACAGCTGGGCAAAAACATAAGCCATTAATGACAGCATCAACCAACCAAAGGCATTTGCTTTGTTTAAAGGACGTCTTTCTAAAAAACCAATTTCTGCTGCTATTACACCAAATAAAAGACAGATTACGTACTCAGAGACTACCCCTCCAATTAATTCTGTGAAAGCAACAGAGGCCCAGGCAACCAGTGCTAACTTGGCCAAAATTACAAATACAGTCTGATATTTTTCCGGTAAAGATGGGATTATTTTAAAACTACTTTCTTCTTCCATTTCTTCTTTAACCACATCTTTCTGCAAACTTTTCAGCTCATCACCATCATCTCTAAAAATTTTAAGCAATCTTTTACCCTCTTTCTTCAGGGCAATTGCAGTTAAAGGATAACCCACAAAACCCTGCATCACATACATAACTATAGCTAAAATAGCTATACTATCCAGGCCTTGAGCTGCTGCTGCTTCATTCATCATTAAAGCTGCTACAATACCGCCAGTCAAGGGTGGTGTTGCTGCCACTATAGCCTCAAAATCAACAAATAAACGTCCTATAGTAAGTAAAATTATAACAATACCCCCAACTCCACTCAGAGCAATTACCACCGTTTTCCATTGAGCCATCAATTCCCTTACACTCATCAAGGTACCCATATGTACTAAAAGCAAATACATGGAAACAAGGGCAAGGGGCATACCAAGTCCGGGTATGTCAATAACATCTTCCGGCATAAAGGTCCAGAAACCAGCTAAAAATAATACAGCTGCAATAAAGACAGAGGGCACAAATGCCTTCGTTTTTGCTGATATAACATCTCCCAGAGCCATTATCACAGTAACAAGCACAAATCCAGCTATAACACTCATTATCATTACCTCCTATTTTATATAATCTTCTCTCCTTCTTTATAAACTGCTTCTACATTAAATATTTCTTCAATATCTTCTGACGGATCTCCCTTAACAATTAACATATCTGCAATCTTACCCTCAGTAATTGAACCTGCTTTATCCTCAATATCAAGTAATTCAGCCGACTTTATAGTGGCAGATTCTATAGCCTGCATCTGGGTCATTCCTGCCTCAACCATCATCTTTAACTCAAAGGTATTTTTACCGTGCAAATTAAAGGGGGTACCGGCATCAGTACCAAAAGCAATATTGACTCCTGCATCCAGGGCCTTTTTAAAACTTTTTTGATGGCTCTGCATAACATCTCTGGATTTTTTGACTGCATATTCTGGTACGCCTTTTTCCTCACCTGCTTCGATAATCCAGTACGGAGCAGCCAGAGTGGGTACCATAAACACATCTTTTTCCAGCATTAATTCAATTGTTTCATCATCAAGAAAGATTCCATGTTCAACTGAATCAATCCCTGCCAGAACAGCATTTTTAATACCTTCTGTCCCCTGAGCATGTGTAGCTGCCTTTCTACCGGCCTTATGTGCCTCTTCAACAGCAGCCTCAATTTCCTCTCTGCTCAACTGTGGTGAACCGGGCTCAACTCCTTCAGTCATCACCCCTCCAGTAGCCATAATCTTTATTACGTCCGCACCTGCCTTGAGTTGCTCACGGGCTGCTTTTTTCACCTCAGACACTCCATCAGCCTCACGTCCAGTTTTGTAACCATGCCCTCCGGTCATACAGATAGTCTTACCAGCAATTTTCATTCTCGGTCCTTTAAAAAGTCCATTTTCAACACCATTTTTTATGCCAATTTCAAGATAGTCCTTACCTCCCAGATCTCTAACCCATGTTATGCCTGCAGATAAAGCCTTATTTAAGTTTTTTGCTGCCTGAAGCACATTATAGGCATCATTATTTTCTGACAGTTGTTTAAAAGGGTCACCCGAGGCATCCATCAAACAGTGTATATGTGAATCTATCAGACCGGGAAGTGCTGTAAGATCACTATTTAGTTCTATCACTTCAGAACCTGAGGGTATTTGAATTTCTCCCTCTACCCCGACTTCTTGAAACTTACCATCTTTTATTACTACTACTCCCTTTTCAATCTTTTCTTTTCCCTCAACTGGAATCACCTTCATACCTTTAATAACCTTATTCATAAAACTCCCTCCTTTTTCGATATATGTCATCTGCTGTCATAATTTAATTGCTTAATACTATAACACAATAAAGTATAACTGTAAAGCTCAAAATAAGATGTAATAAAATTAATTTTCTTGTGAGAATTATCCATATATGTTATACTATATTTGTATGTAAATAAAATAATTATGTATTTTTTGAAAATTTAAGTTAATAAGGAATAAAAAGTACCGAAAACCTGCAATTTTATGACTGAAAAAGGAGGCTTTATCTGTGGAAAATATTGATCCCGACCGGATTGAAAAAAGCATAAATTCTTTACCAGGCATAGCAGGCAGCAGGGTAGTAGTTGAAGATAGTGAAATAAAGGAAGTACATATTCTTGATACTGGAAATAAAAACCCCAAACAATTAATAAGGGATATTGAATCTACCGTTATGGTAGAGTGTGATATAAAATTAGATCATAAGATAATTAGCATAGCCCAAATAAATGATGAGGAAATGATGAAGGAAAATAACACAAGATTACGAATTAATGGTTTTTCTAAAAATATGTATCAAAATACAACTGAAGTACAGGTTGAATTAATAAATGGAGAGCAAAAATTCAAAGGTTCACTTAAGGGACCGGTCAGTAAGGGAAATAAATTAAGATATTTTAGCAAAACTACCCTGAAGGCTATTGAAGACTATCTGGGGGGGACATGTTCTCTAACACTCAACGACTTAGAAGTTGTAAAAATAGGTAGGAATGAAGCAATACTTGTATCAGTCACGTTAATTAATGAACAAAAGGAAGAAGTTTTTCTTGGTTCCTCACTAGTTAAAAATGAACGGGAACTTTCCACTATCAAGGCAACTTTAAATTCCATAAATAGAAGAATTTCTATACTTAAAAGTTAAAGATTGGGGCCGGCTTAATTACACAAGCGGAGCGGTTATAGCCTGCTGTTAGCGGAGGCAGAGTTACTTAAAAAAGGGGGGCTATAACCTATGAAAAGAAAGTTATTCGCCATTTTAATTACTGTCATGTCCTTATTGCTGGCTGGCGGAGC
>CAZSTU010000008.1:0-8253 GCA_964609745.1 uncultured Halanaerobiaceae bacterium | reverse complement strand
TTTATTTTTAATAATTTTATAATGACTGTTGTGATATCTCTTTCTCAAAACTTAAATTTTAAAAATGTATGGAAAGATAATCTTAAATGGCTGGCCCCCAATTATCTGGCACTTGGAGCACTGGGAATACTGATTGCAGGTATTTATCTAAAGCTCGGTGTAGCAGCTATCCTCCTCTTCTTTATCCCCCTGGCACTTGCCAGACAGAGTTTTAAAATGTATCTGGAATTAAAAGATATACATATGGCCACAGTACAGGCATTGATCTCAACCATAGAAGCCAAAGATTCATATACAAAGGGACATTCAGAGAGAGTTGCAGAAATTGGAGCAAAGATTGCCAGAAAAATGGGGCTTTCGGAAAAACAAATAGAAAAGGTTGAGTATGCCGGTTATCTCCATGATGTAGGAAAGGTAAGTATTAATAATTCAATATTGAACAAACCGGACAGTCTAAACAAAAATGAATTCAAAACGATAAAAAGACACCCCGTGACTGGTGCCAATATTATCAAAAATGTAGAGCATTTAAATGATGTGGCAGATTATGTGAAATACCACCATGAAAGAATGGATGGAAGTGGATATCCGGAAGGATTATCAGGTGAGGAAATCCCTTTAGGTGCCTGCATACTTGCGGTTGCAGATGTTTATGATGCTCTTACCTCTGACAGACCATACAGAAAGGCATGGTCACATAATAAGGCAGTTGCAATGTTTAAAAAGGAAAGTGGAGTAAAATTTCATCCTGATGTAGTAGATAGTCTTTTAGAAATTATCGATGAAAGGAAAAAAATATCATGATATTTGAAGTCTTAATAGCCCTTATTATATTATTAATATTATACAGAAAAAAGTTTTTAAAACTGGCAGAAATTAAATTTAATTATCCATTATTATTTTTTCTATCATTTTTTCTGCAATTCATTGTCGTTTATTTTGGCGGTAAAGGCTCTTCTTTTATGATCAATTACGGTTCCATTATCTATATCATATCTTTTCTCCTATTAATCTGGGTCTTAAGCAAAAACTTGCATCTCAGGGGAATAAAATTAATATTTATCGGGATTATGCTTAATTTTTTAGCTATAACCCTTAATAACGGTACTATGCCTGTGTCAGGACAGGCACTGGAAAAAGCAAAGTTGAACGACTACAAAGATATACTACAGGATGGAAAATATCCTACTCATACACTTATGCAAGAAAATACACCTCAGTTATCTTTAGTACTGGGAGATTTTATACCTATTACTCCACCACATCCCAGACCCCGTGTAATAAGTATTGGTGACATAATCATGACAGCAGGAGTTATCTATCTGCTATATTATTATATTAAATATTAAAGTGACTAAATATATAATTTTATTTAAGTTAAATATATATCTGAAAATTCTACTTTTACCTGGTTAATATTACTCTCAACTTTTTCGACCATACCATCAACATTATTTTCAACAACAGGAAAGAAAATATTAAAGGTGCTACCCTCACCTTCTCTACTGTTAATCTCAATTTCTGCATCATGTAAATTGGCAATTTTTTTCACAATATATAGCCCAAGTCCCATCCCCTCTGAATTCCTCACAAAAAAATTGTCCATTCTATAGAATTTAGTAAATATTTTATCCTGTTCTGAAACAGGAATCCCGCCTCCAGAATCTACAACAGATACAACAACCCTCTTATTTTTCTTCACAACTGAAACATATATTTCATCTCCTTTTTTAGATGCTTTAACAGCATTGGAAAGCAGGTTAATTATTAGTTTTTGAAAATAAGTTTTATTACATTTTAATATAATACCTTTTTGAAAATTTTTTTTAATTATCTTTATATCCAGATCATAAATATAAGAATTAATCCTCTCTATTAATATTTCTATAAATTCACTTATGTCAAAATTAAACTTTTTTAATTCCTGTACATTACTATCCATTTGAAATATTAGTATAAGATTATCTACTAACTTCAATAACCGAAAACTATTTTTTTCAAGTATATTAAAATAAGGATCAATATCCTTATTTTCCATAAGAGAAAGAGCTGAAAAAATTGAGGTTAAAGGTGTCCTGAATTCATGTAAAAGACTTATATATAGACCTTCCAGTATATTTTCCAGATTAAACTCTGAAACATCTTTCTCCATCTTTTCAGTCTTCAAACTATTTTCTATAGAATTTGCTGCCATTTGAGCCAATATCATTTTTCCGGGCTGAGCATATTCCAGTGGTACTGATAGGTCAAGTGCCCCAATTATATCTCCATTACTGTTTTTAATGGGAACTCCAAAACAGGCCAGTGAACTATAATCCTGAACATAATGCTCATATCCATAGACAAATGTAGCTTTTCCTCTTTTAAGAGTTGTCCCAATTCCGTTATTACCGATATTTTTTTCAGCCCAACTGGCACCGGGGGCAAGAGCATTATCTCTGCCACCAAACTTCTGCCAGTCACCATAAATTGCAATTATCCATCCATCTTTATCTGAAAGAGCAATTATATATGGTGTATTTTCCAGAGTATATTTTAAAAAGTCAATGTTTTTATCAGTTATTTCAATCAATCTTTTATTTTCTTCTCTCAATAAATCTAATTCCCCATTTTCAAGAATTTCAACATTTATATTATCAAAACTTAAATTCAGGTTAGCACATCTATTCCAGGCTTCAAGAGTCACACTGCGCATTTTCTCATCTTTTAAATCTCGCAAAAAATCCTCCCAGTTAGCCAATAAATTATTTACAACCTTTCTTTTCCGTTCCACACATTCAATCAAATTTTCTTCCTCCCCTCTTCATAAGCTAATATTCTACTTCACGATAGAGGAAGTAATCACCTTCTTATATAAAAATATTTTTAAAATAAAAAAACTCCTACCTTTCTCCTTGATCAGAGTCTGGTATGAGCATATATAATATTAATATTATATAAGTTTTTAATTAAGAGTGTCACCAAAAAATACCCGGACATTAAAAAAAGATGGCCTTGGCCATCAAAATTACAATAATAAAAAAATGGGGTGGGTGATGAGGTTCGAACTCACGGCCTCAGGATCCACAATCCTGCGCTCTAACCAACTGAGCTACACCCACCACAATAATTATTATTTTATATGGTGCGCCTGACAGGATTCGAACCTGTGACCTACGGATTAGAAGTCCGTTGCTCTATCCGGACTGAGCTACAGGCGCACATAACTGATTTAACAGCACATTTCCCTATCACGCTTAATATCATAATATATTTTTATCTTTTTGTCAAGTATAAATAAACAACAAAACAAAGTCTTAATTTTAAAGATATTCCTTTTGTTCTGTATATCTTTCAATTAATACCTTCCTCATTAATTTAACGGCATCTGCCCTGTGACTTATTTTGTTTTTCTCTTTTTGCTCAAGTTCAGCCAGAGTTTTACCATAGCTGGGAATTAAAAATAAAGGATCATAGCCAAATCCATTATCACCACGGGGTTCTTCCAGAATATAACCTTCACATGTTCCCTCCCGGGTAGTTTCAAAATCATTTTGTGGGTCTACAAGGGCCATCACACAACGAAACCGGGCTGTACGGCGATAATCTCTTACATCTTTTAATTCTTCAAGTAATTTTTGATTATTATCTTTATCATCCGCATTTTCCCCAGAATATCGCGAAGAATGAATACCCGGTCTGCCTTTAAGATGGTCAACTTCAAGCCCGGAATCATCAGCAAGTGTAAGCAGTCCAGATTTCGAAGCACTAACTCTTGCCTTTTTTAAAGCATTTTCTCTAAAACTTTCACCATCTTCCTCAACTTCAGGTAAATCCGGAAAATCCTGCCGACTCATCAATTCAAAAGGTAAATCACCCAACATGGATTTTAACTCATCCACTTTCCCAGAATTACCACTGGCAATAAGTAATTTTTTCATTGCTAATTATTCACTCCCAGACTTTCTTTTTGTTTTTGAATCAACTCCTCAATCCCCTTCTGGGCAAGATCAAGTAATTGATCCATTTCCTCACGTGTAAAAGGCTCTTCTTCTGCAGTACCCTGAACCTCAATCACTTTTCCACTTTCTGTCATTACAACATTCATATCTACCTGAGCTGCTGTATCTTCTTCATAACAGAGGTCCAATCTTGGTTCAGCATCAACAATCCCCACACTGATTGCCGCCATATACTCCTGTAATGGTGATTCCTCTAATATATCCTCACCCATTAAATAATTAACAGCGTCAACTAAAGCTATAAAAGAACCGGTGATTGAAGCAGTTCTGGTACCTCCATCTGCCTGAATCACATCACAGTCTACCCAGATTGTTTTTTCATCTATTGCTTCCAGATCAACAACAGCCCTTAAAGATCTACCAATCAACCGCTGTATTTCTTTTGTTCTACCACTAACCTTCCCTTTAGAGGCGGCTCTTGTTGTCCGGGTATGAGTTGAACGGGGAAGCAGAGAATACTCTGCGGTCAGCCACCCTCTTCCCTGACCTCTTATAAAATAGGGAACTCTATCTTCAATGGAAACAGTACATATTACTTTAGTATCACCAGTTTCAATCAGCACAGAGCCCTCAGCATATTTTGTATAATTTCTTGTAATCTTAACAGGCCTTAATTGATTATGGGCTCTATCACTGGATCTTTTATCGGACATATAATATCTCCTCTCCTCACTAAAGTTTGCTCAATTTAAATTGACTTCTTTCTTCGCCAACCAGACCGGCCAGTAAATAAAAACCAGTCCTTGGATCAATTTTGAAATCAGATATAAGCTGAAATCCCTCTATATCACCGGTCCTTTTCATATGGATTCTGGGACCGGTACAAACATATTTTATGTTTCCAATCTTTATATGTTCATCATCTTCATAACTTACTTTTAAATCTTTTTTGATTAATTTTTCAACTTCTTCTTCAACTTCTTTAATGGAAAATTCAGGTTTTTCATCAAATTGAAGAACAAAACCGCTTTTTAAATCACTATGTAGTGGTGGGCGCATATAACCCCGTTTTTCTATAACCATGGCTGTTAGATCTTCAGCAGTATGGGCCATTCTCCTGTAATTTATTGAATTAAAAACAATCCTTTTAATCTCATCTGATTTTGGCCCAAAAACCCCCGGTCTTGTGACAATTACTTCTTCTCCAATACCTACTAAGACCTCAGGAGATATATCCAGATATGATTCAATTAAATCAAAATGTTCCACAACAACCCGTTTTCCCTTTTTAATAGCCTTTTCAATAGCCTCAGCCAGCTCCCAGGGTTGGCTAAAAGCAGTTTCAAATCTAATATCCACATGATAGGTATGAGAGGTAAAATCACCATCTTCATAATCCGAAAGAACTGGTAAAGGACGTTTATTTATTCCAATATCATCATTAGTAAGAGTTAGACCGGGAAACATTCCCTTTATTAATAATGATTTACCTGCTCCAGCATCACCAACTAAACCGATTAAACTGTCATTAGCCTTAAGATGAACCTGAGATATATTATTACCCAAAAATGTCAACCTATCCTTACCTCTGGGAGCATAATAAACTGAGTGGGCAAAGCTTTCTATTCTCATATACCCACTCCTCTCTTAATTTAATATCAATTTTATTGTAACTTAATTTTTTTATAAAGTCAATCACCCAACAATAAAATAATTAATCTTTAAATATTTCGTTAAAATTTTTCTTTAAAACTTCTTCCTGTTTACTTTTCAACTTGCTGAATTTTTTCATAAAACTTTTGCCTTCTTCAGTTAGAGTGCTGCCCCCTGCCCCCCATCCTCCGGTTCTACTATTAATTAGTTTGATATCAAGTCTTTTTTCCACCTTATTAATTTTCCCCCAGGCTGTACGATAGGACATGTTCATCTCGGAAGAGGCCTCTTTTAAAGACCCCGTTTTATTGATATTATCCAGTAATTCCAGCAACCCTTCCCCAATTATCATTTCACCCTTATTGTTTTCTATCCAGATTCTCATTTTGGGTTTCATAAGCTCACTCCTTTTAGTGAACAAGATCGCCTGATAAAAATCTTTTAGTCAGTTCTTTTTCAGGAGAATTAAAAAACTTCTCCTTAGTATTTACTTCAACAAAATTTCCCTGGTGGAGTAGCCCTACTCTATCTGCCAGACGCTGAGCCTGAAATATATTATGGGTTACCATTACCACCATCTTATTTTTCTTTTCAATATATTTTTTGATTTTCTCTTCTATAATACTTATATTTGTGGGATCAAGATTGGAAGTAGGCTCATCCAGCAAAAGTACCTCAGGTTCAAAAATAAGGGCCCTGGCCAGAGCAGTTCGCTGAGCCTCACCACCCGATAATTTATCAGCTCTCTGAGATTTAAAATCATTTAATCCCAGCTCAGCAAGCAGTTTATTCGCCCTATTTTTTACACTATCATCTATTTTTATATTACGTAATTTCAGCGGATATAAGATGTTTTTCCAGACAGTGGTGCTCAAAAGAGCTGACCTCTGAAAAACAGTAGTTACCTTTCTCTTTACCTGCAGGTCAGGAAGATGATCTTTATGATATTTTTTTTGCATAAATTTAATTATTCCTGCAGTTGGAGGTTCCAAAAAGTCAAGGAGGCGCAAAAATGTACTCTTCCCTGCACCACTCGGACCTACCATTGCAAAAATTTCACTCTCATAAAAACTTATTTTTTTTACATTTAAAACTTCTTTATTTTGGTATTCTTTACTTAAACCGCTGATTTCATATACTTTTTTCTCTGTCACCTTATTCAAGCTCCCTTTCTTCCAGATTAATAATTAAAATATTTACAATAAAGGCTATTGTTAGTAGTATAATCCCAAGAGCAAGGGCCAGCCCAAAACGACCCTGTCTGGTCTCCAGGACTATAGCTGTCGTCAATACTCTAGTTTTGCCCTTGATATTCCCCCCTACCAGCATAACAGCACCCACTTCAGAAATTATGGCTCCAAATCCAGCTATTACGGCCACCATGGAGCCCAGCCTTGCTTCCTTAATAGTAGTCCATATTAACTGAACTTTACTGGCACCCAGAGACTCCATCTGAAGCAGAAGATTCCTGTCTATACTCATTACGGCTGTCATTACAAAACCGGCAACAAGAGGAAAAGAAATAACAGTCTGTGCCACAATAATGGCATTGGGTGTAAAAAGCCATCCCAGGTAACCAAAAGGCCCGCTGGCCGAAAATAAAATAAATACAAACAGACCTATTACTACAGGCGGGAAACCCATTCCTGTATAAAGCAGTGCTGTAACAATTTTTTTACCGGGAAAATCGACCAGTCCCAGGAAAGTCCCCAGCGGGATCCCTATTAATACTGCAAAAAAAAGAGCAGTCCCCGTCACTCTCAAAGAAACTGCCATAATTTTTAAAATTTCAGGATCCAGATCAAGCAATAATTTAACAGCCTCTACAAAACCTTGAATTATAGTATCCATGTGCATTATCTCCTTAATTTATTATCTATAAAGATGTTTTATAAGTTCAAAGAAATAAACCGTTTATTCAGCATCAGGGAAAAAGAGGGGTTGACCAAATTCTTCGGTTCCATAATCACCTATTTTTTCCTGTGTTTCTTGACTGCGGAAAAATTCCACAAGTTCCATTGCCCCCTCATAATCAACATTACTAAATTCATCCGGATTTACCGGTACTAGCCCATAAGGGTTATGTAGTTTTTCACTACCTTCAAACATAATTTCCAAATTTTTCAATTCTCCCTTCATGGAAAGAAAGGTGCCTCTATCAGTCAGCACATAAGCTTGCATTTCATTGGCTGCAACCAGAGTATCACCCATTCCCAGGCCAAGAGACTGATACCAGCCTTTATCTTCTATATTTTCCGGGACAAAATCCGCAAACTCACCTAAGCCCTTTTCCTTGACATGAGTACCGGATTCGTCACCTCTGGCCGCGAATTTAATCTTTGCCTTCTCACCACCATCATAAAGCGTATTTATTACTCCTTCAATATCTTCCCTTCCCTTTATATCTGCAGGATCATCCTGAGGTCCTGCCAGCACAAAATCATTATACATTACGGAATACCTTTCAGTACCATAGTCGTTATTCACAAATTCTTTTTCCAGATCAGGTGCATGAACCAGCAAAATATCAGCATCTCCACTGCGGCCTATCTCCAGGGCCTGCCCCGTCCCCACTGCCATTACATCAACTTCATGACCACTTTCTTCTTGAAATTCAGGCAAAAGCCCCTCCAGCAGTCCCGAATCTCCTGTACTTGTG
>CAZSTU010000007.1:0-20941 GCA_964609745.1 uncultured Halanaerobiaceae bacterium | reverse complement strand
AATTGAAACAAAACACAGCAATTTAAAAAACACTTATTTTTGTTATTTGCATTAAAATTAATATTAGGTTATCATAAATTTATTTTCATCAGTTTCGGAGCGGATAAAATACAAAAGGAGATATTATGAAAAAATATTGTGAAGATAGGTTTAAATATCTAAAACCTGGATTGTTTCGCAATATTGACCTGAAAATTTATTCTGATGATAGGATAAATATTTTAGTTGTTACAAATGACTTTTTTGAACATCAGGGATTGGAATGTTATAGATTTATAATTTATTTTCAGGAATTCTCAGGGGAAAGTAAAGTAGAAAGATTACCGGAAGATGAATGGAACCTGCTCTGCAGGGGAAGATTTAATGGAGTATTATTTAAAAAAAATGTAAAAATAGAAAGTGAGCTGATTAATTTAATTGACCAATTGATAAATGAGATGACAAAAAAAAATAACGGTTATCAGTATATTTTACAGTCATTAAACATTCAGATATTAATTTCGCTTTTAAGAATTATTACACGGAATTTCAAAAGTTATAATAGAAGATTACAGGCTGAAAAAACATTAACCTACATATCAACTCAATACAAGAAGATATTTTTGGAGAATGATATAAACAGAAACTTTAATCATAATTGTTACTATATCAAGGAAAATAATGAATTAATGGGAGAAGGTTTTACTAAAGAAGACAATAAAATAAATTGCAGATTAAACAGGTTAGAATTGCTAAAAATTTTTTGTAGAGAAATTATATTTGAGCTCAAGTTTAAAAATAATAATTATGTAAACTTTTATAAATTTAAAGAATAATTTTAGTATCAGGATTGGTTTATCTTTCGGTACTGGGAGGGAGAATAACCGGTTTTTTTCTTAAAAACAACACTGAAATGACTGCGGTTGTTAAAACCACTGGCAAAGCAGATGTCGGTAATGGTTTGATCGGTATTTTCCAGTAAATGTTTTGCCTTATCAACTTTTATATCCAGCAGATATTCAAATGGTGTTTTGCCGGTTTCAGCCTTAAAAATCCTGATAAAGTGAAAGGTGCTGTAATTTGCTGTCATGGCAATGTCTTCGATTGTGAATTCCTGATTATAGTTTTCTTCCATATATTCTATGACATAACGTATAGATCGTTTTTCAAAATAATTTTTTGGACGCTTTTCATTATAGCAATTGTTGTTCAAAGTTCTTAACAGATTGATAACTATCTGCAGGTTTAAGTTTTCTAATATAAATTGGTAACCGGTCTGTTTGTTGGTTGCCTCTTCAATAAATATATTAAAAAGATTTTGAAGATTTTTATTAATCTTAAAATTGTTGTTCTCAAAAAAAACATCATTCTTTCCGTAGAGTAATCTGGCAGTATCCTGAAGGTATTCTTTTTCAATAAATATGGAGAAAATTGGGTGAACACTGATTATTGGTTTATCACTGTTTGTCTTTGAACAGTGAGACTGACCTGGATTTACCGGGAATATGTTTTTCTTCTCCAGTTGATATGTTTTTTTGTCGATTATTTCAATGGGGGTGGAAGAGTGAAGTGGTAATAGAAATTTATATTTTTCAAAAGTATTGGGTTTTGAAAAAGCATTTTCAATTCTTACAATTGAAATTTTACTGCTGGAATAATCGATTATTTTGATGATAGAAGGTAGCTCAGGAGGTATATCTTTTAAAATTTCTCTAAAGAAAGAAGTCATTTGGAATTCCTCCTTTCCTGGTAGAAATTAACTTTCAATAAGGAAAGTATACAGCAATTATAGCAAAAAGTCAAGCAATTATAAAAACAACAATTTATATGTTTAGTAATATAATAACCATATAATTATATTATGGATTTAATCCCAAAACGATACTTTAAATTTTTGTTAGAGGAGGTGGACTACTGATAATATAGATGAATATGTTTATTAAACTTTATGAATTGAACTTAAGTAAAAATGGGCAGGGCAGATTTTAAAATATTATAAGGGGGAGGAGTGAAAGAGGATGCTTAAGAGAAATATATTGTCGATAATGTGTTGTGTATTTTTGTTTATAGGTTTGTTCACTTTTAACATAACTGCTGCAGAAAAACCATTGCTTGCAGTATTTCCCTTTGAAGAAGGAGATTTTAGCTGGAAAGGTTTTAGAGGGCCTGAAATATTAAATGGAATTACTCAGCTGGTTACCGACAAATTAGCTGAAGAGGAAGCTATTAGAGTAATTGAGAGAACCCGCATCAATGATATCCTTAATGAGCAGGACTTTGAGCAGTCGGGCAGGATCAATCCTTCTACTGCTGCAAAAATAGGAAGGATTTTGGGGGTGGATTCTGTTGTGCTTGGGACTTTAACTCAAATGGATGTCGGAGATAAAGGTGGGATATCATATGGGCCAGTTAAAGTAGATGGTGTAAAGGCAGTGGTGGTTGTTACAGGAAGAGTGGTAGATGTAAATACAGCAGAAATTCTTAAATCTTTTAGGGGAGAGGGCGATACCCTTGAAGCCTCTTTTTCACTATCTGATATTAAGGGGCTTTCTTTTGGTTCAAAATCATTTTCCAGTTCAGTTCTGGGAAAAAGTATTAATAAAGCAGTAAATCAGTTTGTAAAAAATATTGTTGTAGAACCAGAGAAGCTTATAGCAGCTGAAAGTAAAATTATAACAGGAAAAGTAGTGATGGTATTAAACGAAAAAATAATCATTGATATTGGCAGCGATCAGAATTTAAAAGACAAACAACTTGGTAAATTGGTTAGGTCTATTTCAGTTGCGGATATTAATGAACCTGTAAAAATAACAGTTGGAGAAGTGCAGGTGTCAAGATTAAATGAGAGTTCTACAGTTTTAGAAATTCTGACGGTGGAAGATACTCCGGAAGAGGGAGATATAGTAGAATTTGAGTAAAATAGATTGATATAAGGAAGAGATAGTTAATATTGATTTTAAAAAGGAGGAAAAATTATGGAAAAAGTAGATTTTTTACCACGTTTTTTGGCAGCTTTGATTGATGGTGCTATTGCCTGGGTTCCTGTATTTATCCCGATTATAGGTGGGATCATCAGTGTATTATATCTGCTTTGTAAAGATGGAGTTATGTATCAAATAACCCGGGATGATAACTGGAAAAATACAAGTATTGGTAAAAAGGCTTTAAAACTGGAAGTCGTACATCTTGAAGGAGAAGATGTAGATTTAAAAATATCTGCAAAGCGAAATATACCTTTGACTATTGGGAGTTTTATTGCTATAATTCCCGTTCTTGGTTGGCTTATTGGGCCAATTGTAGCAGTTATAGCTGCGATGGTTGAATTGATTATGTATGTGACAGATAAGGATGGACGCAGACTTGGTGACAGGTGGGCTAATACCATGGTTGTAGCAGTTCCGGAGGTCGAAACAAGCAAAGAGATTGGTAGTTAATTGTGAAATTGATGGGTAATAAAATAAGTTTGAAGAAGGTGTTAAAATTGATTAAAAATATCCTGTTTATATTTATTACCGGAATGTTTTTTACTGTCGGTGCGGAAGAGATGGGGGAACTTCATATTACAGTTATGTTTGAAGACGCTGATGTAAGTTTGGAGTCACAGGTTATGTTGATGAAAGATCATATGCCCATTATATTATCACCGGGACAGGAAAAAAAATCAAAAATTGCTGCAGGGACTTATGATATTGTAGCCAATTTACCTCAAAATAAAGAAGCTGCCTATCCTGGAGGGGGAAAAGTTGAAGTTAAACCCGGAGAAGTGAAAAGGATTTCGATAAAATTACAGAACATGTCAGCTATGATGGGGGGACATCTGCCTGATATGGCGGATGTAATGAAGGATGAGGACGAATTTGTCCCCGAAGAAGCCACTGAAGCTGAACTGCAGGATGCTCTTGAAGATGAGGATGAAGAAATATATAGGACTGCTTTTAATGAGCTTTATTCACGTGAAAAAAATCCATTTTTGTCAGAAATGTTGGACCATTCACGGGGAGAGATAAGGGAATTGTCCCTCAATAAATTAGGAATGTTAACAGCAGAAGCCAAAATTGGTCATCCTTCTGCTGCCGAACCTATTGAAGAAAACAGAGAGAAAATAATCAAGTGCCTAGATGATCCATATTTACCGGCCCGGATAAAAGCTATTGGAATTATGGGAAACTATCCGAAATTTCCTTATGAGGTACTACCGACATTATTTGAAGCTCTGGAAGACCCTGAGGTTGATGTCAGGTCTGCTGCCGTCAGTGCTCTTGGCACTGGTCTTGGCAGTGAGGGCAAGGAAGAAAAAGAAGTGATTAAAGCTTTAGTAGCTAGGGTGGAAAAGGATGAGGAAGCCAGGGTGCGCAGGGGAGCAGTATATTCTCTTGGCCAAATAAATACGAAAGATTCCCGGGTTTATAAGTCACTGGCGGTAGCTCTTTCTGATGACGATCCGGAAGTTCGTAGAACATCTGCCGGGGTGCTGAGTAAATTGGGAGCGTCTGCTTCCATACTGAACGAGATGACAGCAGCTTTAAAAGATCCTGATTCCTACCTCCGTAGTGATCTTTTAAGGGCCATGCAGAAGCTTGATAGTGCAGAATTAGAAAGAATAGTTCATCCGGTTTCTGAACTGCTTGATGATGAAAGTGCCTTTGTCCGCGAACAGGCTATCGGGGTAATACGGGCAGCCGGTCCGGCAGGAGCTGAGGTTTTACCAGCTTTGATTAATGCTTTATCAGATAAAAGTAACAATGTAACTATTGGAGTAATACGTACTCTGGATAAACTTGGTCCGGAGTATGCCGGGGAAGCTTTGCCAGAGCTTTTGGAGTTGATAAAGGGTGAGAGTTCTGGAAATCTTGGTGCTCTGGCCAAAATAATGGTGACTATAGGGGAACCAGCTATTCCTCCAATGATAGAATTGCTTTCTCACAATAATTATGAGGTTAGAGGGAAAAGCGCCAGTATTCTGGGAAGTTTTGGTCCAGGTGCTGAAGATGCTGTACCCATGTTAAACAGTATTTATGAAGATGAAAATGAAAACGAGATGGTGCGAAGACAGGCATATTTTGCTATCGGTAAAATCACCGGCAAGAGTCCGGAATGATGGTAGCGGTAAAGATGATAATAAAGTATTAATCAAGAAAGGGGAATAAAAAATGGGAAAAGGTAAGTTACTGAATATTTCCTTGTTAATATTTTTGCTTTTATTCTTGATTCAACCACCAGGTTTTGTTGAAGGGGTTTACGCCAGGGGCGAAATATGGAGGGTTTTAGAGTTTAATAGCGGCCAGTGTTTTACCTATGAATTAAAAAGGGGGTCACTGGATCTTGAAACTATTGGTGAAATCACTTTTCGGGTATCAGATAGCCAGGATGAAATGATAAGATTAATATCAGAAGGTAATTTTAAGGGAGAAACTTTTAAAACTTCATCCACGGGTAAAGCAGGAGATAAAGAAAATATTTTAATGAATTTAATGACAGTTATACTAACAGAATTGCCTTATGAAGTTAATGAAGTATTAACTTCTACAATTTTTTTCAGTCCCTGGCTGGAAATTCCTTTGGATAAATTAGAGCTTATTTACGGCTATGAAGAATATATTACTGATTCCAATGATGATAGTTATTTACTTAAAATTCTTAATAATAAAAGAAAATATGCTGGTATTGAAGGTTTTTTAATCCGGATGGAACAGGAAGAAGAGGAAGTAAATATAGAAAAATGTATTAATCCAGAGTTACCTTTGCCGCTAATGGCTGTTAGAGATTCAGAAGAAGAGGGAGTTTTTGCTGCAGAGTTAACCAATTACACAACAGATTCTGATGTTTCTGAATGGGAAAAGAGCAGGGCTGTATTAGAGAGTGAGCTTATGCAAGTAGTTGAATATTTTCGTACAAATAACCTTCAGATTGGTGAAAGACAGCCAAAATCATATAAAATGATAGGTGCTGCCGGAGGTTTTGGATTGGAAGTTGAAGGTGGAGAAATTGAATTATATATTTTTGACCGGGAAACTGCTGAAAAAGATGTATTAACAGAGCTAAATAAAGCCAGAGATACAGGTGAATTCTATTCTATTCATCTTGATATGGAGATGCCGGTGGTTTTAAATGAAAATATGATGCTTATTACCGGGTATAGATTTGGTGAAATGTCAATTACCCATCCTGAGGAAGAAAAGATCATTACGATTTTTAAAGAATTTAGGGTCAACTAACACAAATATTGGTTTATACCTGAAATTTAAAAGTTGTAGGAGGGAATATTTATATGGGTGTAAAAGATGTCAATACAATTCAGTCAGTTGAAGGTGGGGAGAAAATTGTTTTCAGAATAGTTGAGGGCAATTTTCTACCCGGGTGCAGGCCCTGTTCAATATCGAGCCTGCAGAACGTTTTTTTTAATTTTTCTGCAATAAATAATCTGTCTGATGATATTAGTCTTTAAGATGTTAACAAAACAATATAGTAAATAAAAAAACTATTACAAAATTTTGACTCTATATTACTTGAAATATATGGTGAATGCTATATAATATTGATAACTTAAAGTTTATAGAAGGTGGTGGATGTATGAATGAAAGTACATATAAAAATATCTTAAATTTTTTGCATAATAGGCCAATTTTAGTAAAATTATTACAGATTTTAAATAAATTTATAACTTCAGTTGTTTATGTTTTGTATCCTGGATTGCTCATTTTATTGATTTACAGAGGTGATATGAGATTTTGGAAGGTTTTTTTAGTTCCAGGAACATCTTTTGTCTTGGTGAGTGTTTTTCGTAAACATTATAATGCTTCCAGGCCTTATGAAGTAATGGATATAATACCAGTTATAAATAAAAATACTGAGGGCAGGTCTTTTCCTAGCCGACACGTATTTTCAGTATTTATTATTGCCATGGCCTTTTATTATATTTATCCATCTGCTGGAGCAGTATTGATGGTAGTGGGTCTGATACTGGCTTTTTTAAGGGTTATTGTGGGTGTGCATTATCCGAGAGATGTTATTGGTGGAATAGTCATAGGAATCTTATCCGGAATGGTTGGTTTATTTATGGTTTAATAAAACAAGGAAGCGATATTAAACCGCTTCCTTATTAAAGTTATCTAACATCCGTTTATTACACCAAGGAGAAGAAGAATTAAGATCAAAAAAAGGATGAAAGCCAATTCTTCATCACCACAAAAATCTTTTAGGTAATTACCCAATAAGCCCACCTCCTTTATATAGTATATAATATGATAGTAAGCAAAAGGTGTTACAAAACTTATGATGGGGGGTATTAATATTAGTAAAATACTTATTTTATATTTTAGTGGCACAGGGAATACTGCGTTTATAGCAGATAAAATTAGGGAAAAATTAAATAATATTAATGTAATGGTAAAATGCAGTTCTGTTGAAAGTTTTAATCCTCAAAATGTTCGGGATTTTACTATGTTAGTATTTGGTTTTCCTGTTTATGGTTTTGATATGCCAAAATTCCTAAAAGACTATGCAAATAAATTAACGATGCCCCAAAACAGGGGAGTTATAATATATTCAACTATGGGTTATAAATCTGGTAATGCAATGAGAAAATCTACTAAACTTTTTGTAAAAAATGATTTTTTCCCTATTGATAATTATGAATTTGTAATGCCCGGTAATGATAGTTTAATTATAAAGAATAAGGATTCAAAAAAAGTGCAGGAAGTAAGGGAGAAAAATTTTAATAAATCAGAAGATATAAATAAGAAAGTTAAAATAATAGTGGAAAAAATTATTGATTTTAAAGACAAAAATATACAAAAGAAGGATGTCAATATCCCTAAATTAAAGATTTTGCCCTTTTTATTTGGATATCCTCTGCAATTAATTTTTAAAATATTTGAAAAAATATTTATTAAGAAATTTAGAACAGATGATAGTTGTACAGGATGCGGTATTTGTGAGGAAATTTGTCCTGCTAATAACATTGTCGTTAAAAATAATGATGTTATTTTTGGTGATGAATGTTATCTCTGTTTGAGATGTATAAATCAATGCCCGGAAGAGGCCGTGCAGATCGGTAAATTTACAGAAAATAAGTTTCGTTTTAAAGGTCCCATGGGAGGTTTTAAACCATAAAAAATACTATAACAAATATATATTTTTGTCTTCATATTATAAAAAGGGAGATATATAATGGAAGTTAAAAAAATTTTTAAGTCCAGCCAAGATGATGAAATAATCTATCTTTTGAAAGGTGGGCGTAAAGTTATTAAAAGAAATAGGAATAGAGTGAAAAAGTTAGATTTAAATGAATGGGATGATATCAATTTTATTCCTGAACATTTTCAGGAAAAGAAAAGGGAGGTTACTACTGCAGAAAAGAAACAGCTGCAGAAGTTTCTTGATAATAATAAAAAAAGTTCAAAAAGATTAACAATTTTTAATAAGATAAGGAATTTATTCAAAGAATAATTTATATCATATTTGTTTAGTTACTGAGTAAATAAATTTAATTCACCGGGAGGTGTCTTTTTGAACTTTGATTTAATTTTAGTACTGGTTGTATTATTTGGAACACTTGTGATGTTTATGTGGGGGAAAATTAGATATGATCTGGTTGCATTAATGGCACTATTCATAATAGCTATAGCAGATTTAGTAACAGCGGAAAGAGTCTTTGCCGGATTCGGACATCCTGCTGTAATTACTGTAGCCAGTGTGCTTGTGGTTAGCAAAGCTCTACTTAATGCAGGGATTGTAGACGTAATAGCTAATATTATATCAAAGGCAGGAGATAAACTAATCTTACAGATTACAGTTTTAACTGTTTTTTCTGCTATCGGTTCTTCTTTCATGAATAATGTGGGAGCTCTTTCTTTACTTTTACCAGTGGCCTTAACAATAGCTAAAGATAGTGAAAATCCACCCTCTTTATACTTGATGCCTCTTGCTTTTGGTTCAATACTGGGGGGAATGGTAACATTAATTGGAACACCACCTAATATTATAATTGCAACATTTCGTGCTCAGATGGAGAGTGTTGAACCTTTTCGTATGTTCGACTTTGCTTATGTAGGAGGGCTGGTAGCTTTTACAGGAGTAATATATATTATTTTAATTGGGTGGAGAATTTTGCCTAAAAGAGAAAAAGGGGCTGACACCGATGATATTATGAAAATAAGTGAATATTTAACTGAAGTTATTATTCCTGAAAATTCTAAAATAAAGGGTGAACCCATTTCAGAATTAAAGATTGGTGAAGGAGAGGATATTACTTTTGTTGCCCTTATAAGAAATGGGAAGAATTACCCTGCTCCAGATAGTTATACAGTCCTGCAGGAAGGGGATATACTGGTTATTGAAGCCAGCACTGAAGATCTGCAGAGTTTTATCGAATCCAATAAACTAAAAATGGCAGAAAATGTGGAAAATGTTATCCTGGATTCTAGAGATGTTGAAATAATAGAGGCAGTAGTTCAGCCAGGAGCTTATATAGAAGGGAAGACATCTGCGAATTTATATTTTTGGAATCATTATCCGGTTAACCTGTTAGGGGTAGCCAGAGAGGGTGAAAGGTTAAAAACAAGATTAAAAAACATTCGTTTTCGTTCGGGAGATGTTTTGTTATTACAGGGGAAAGAAGATGCACTCTATGAGATTCTTCCCAGATTGGGTGGTTTGCCTCTAGCTGAGAGAGAGCTAAAACTTGACAAGCCACAGAGAATTTTAGAAGCTTTTCTGATTTTTCTAACAGCAATTATTATTGCTGCTATTGGTATATTACCGGTTCAGATTTCATTTTTGGGGGCGGCTATTATTATGATTTTGGCCAATTTTATTTCTCTAGAAGAAGCATATAGAAGTATAGATTGGCCAGTGATTATTTTGCTGGGGGCAATGTTTCCTCTGAGTGAAGCTCTGGAAAGTACAGGTGGAACTGATATTATTGCAAATTATATATTAAATATTGCAGAACGGGTTGAAATATGGATGGCTCTTGGAGTTGTTTTTGTTGGCACTATGATTTTATCAAATATTATAAATAATGCAGCTGCTGCAGTTTTGATGGCTCCTATTGCATTAAATATTGCTGAGGGTCTTAATATGAGCCCTGACCCATTTTTAATGGGAGTAGCTATTAGTGCTTCCAGTGCTTTTTTGACACCCATTGGGCACCAGAGTAATACGCTGGTTATGGGACCGGGAGGTTATAAATTTAGTGATTACTGGAAAATGGGGTTACCCTTGGCTGTAATAGTAATTTTAACAGCAATCCCTTTATTATTGTTTTTCTGGTAATATTAAACCCCCCGGGGTTTCATATATTGTCCGGGGGGTATATGGTTTAAATTAGTTATTAACTTTGATCATAACTCTTGCAGGAGCTCCGTCCCTTTTTTCTAATTTTAGTGGTAGAGCAAAAATATCATGTCTACCTTCAGGAACTTTTGAAAGATTTGTCAGTCCTTCAATGATTATAAGTCCACCACCAAGCAGGATTTTATGGATATCACCTGCTCTATCTGTGCCTGCAAGGTCCGGGTTTTCAACGTTACCTGCATCAATACCATAACCTGTTACATTTTTTTCTACCAGCCATTCTGCTGCATCTGGTGTTAAATAAGGGCTTTTGCTAAAGAATTCCGGGGTTCCTTCCATTTCATCAGACCAATCAGTTCTGGTAACTACAATATCTCCTTTTTGTACTTCAACGCCTTTTTCTTCCATTTCCTGAGCATTAATGGCACCTTTGGCTCCCTTTTCAGAAAAATCCATAACTACTGCTTTTGTAATAAATTTTTCCGGCGGTAATTCATCAATTTTTTGACCATCAGCTATGAAGTGAAAAGGGGAGTCTATATGGGTTCCGGCATGTGTTGAAGTTTTTAGGGTGGAGACAGCCATACCTTCTTTTTCATGACTGCCCGTAAAACCCAACTCTGTTGTTATGTGGGTTGGAGCAGGGTAAGTCTTTTGCCCATCATAAAAACTTAAAGAAACATCAATAAGATCAGTCACTCGCTAACACCTCCAAAAAAATTTAGTTTAATTATTTTCTTATATTAATATTAATACAAGTTATAAATATTATCAAATAATAATTGCTATTAATTTTAATTAAAATTTATGATATAATCTTATCAACAGAATAAATTATCCTATATTATAATTATGTAGAAAATATAAAAGGAAGGTGGAAAATAATGGGTTTTAAAGTTTTGCATAATATAAGTTATGGAGTTTATGTAGTTTCTTCAAAAAAGGGAGGGGATTATAATGGGTGTGTGATGAATTCTGTTATACAGACCAGTGCAGAGCCGCCAACAATTTCAATTTGTATTAACAGGGAAAATTTAACCTATGAATATATAAGGAATAGTGGTGTGTTTACAATTTCTATATTATCACAAAATGTGGGTTTGCCCTTTATAGGACATTTTGGTTTTCGTAGCGGAAAAGATTTTAATAAGTTTGCAGAATTAGATTATAAAATTAGTGAAAAAACCGGGGCACCTGTTCTTATGGAAAATAGTCTGGGATATATTGAGGCTGAAGTTCGTGATAGTATGGATGTGGAGACACATACTATTTTTGCAGGTAATATATTATATGGTGAAAATTTTAATATTGAAGAAAAGCCCCTTACCTATGCTCATTACCATCAGGTGAAAAAGGGGAAAACCCCTGAGAAAGCTCCAAGTTATATTAAAAATGATTAATTGTATCTTTTTACTTTTTGTGATTTTAAATATCTATCTAATGGCATAAGTTCATTTTCTCTGTAAATATTTATATTCAATTGTTTTAAAATATCAAAAATTCTTTTTTCCATTTTATTATCAACTTTTTGTTTCCATTTGCTTAAAAGATAATTTTTATTGTAACTGTGATTTTCAAAATTATTTTTTGTTTTATTTTCACTGTATCTGACGGTGCTTGAAGGTATTTTAAGCTGTTCTTTCATTTTATCAATATCAGGAAGGTTTAGATTGTCACTGAGAAAATTTAAAATTTTATTAGAATTAATTAATAGATCTTCATAAGTTAAAAATATAAAGTTATTATTTTGGTTCTGTACTTTTTTGATTAGAGAAAGATTTTCAAGACACCATGAAATTATAAATTTTTCTAAGAGTGAACAATCTTGAACTTTATTTTCAAGATATTTTTTTTGTTCTGTAGTAAGGTGATTTTTACAGAAGAACTTTGAATTTAAAAAATATTTGTTATTAGGGCTCCAGTAAGATGGATTTGATGAATTTTCCCATATTTTTTTTCTTGATATACTTGCAGCTATGGGATGTCTGATTAAAAATATTTTATAAATATCAAAATTTGTATCAAACCATTTATAAAGATAATTTGATCTAAGAAGTCTAAAAACTGATCTGTCAGTAACAAAACTGTGGTTTTTCTTGAAAATATCAATATAGCGGCGACCATAAACTATCTCTGCGCTGGAAGTTTTTTGTATATATTTTTTTAAAATATTTTTTTCCCTTGAATTTAGTTTAATGTAATAAGGCCGAGGTTTTATTTTTTTATAGTAGCTATCTATATTAGGCAGGAATTCTATTTTATTAGGGGAAATTGGAAACTTAATCCCGGGCTGGCTTTTTATGATTTCGGCAAGCCAGGTTGATCCACTGCGAAAAGAAGAGAAGATAAAAATGTCTTTTTTGGATGAATTTTTATGTACATGCATCAAATTTAAAATCTTTTTAAGATAGTATTTAACTTTACTCTGTGATTTTTTAGCAAGTATCATAAATTCATTCCTCCCTTTCCAGCAGTGGTGTTTTGCATAATAACTCGGCAAGTTTGGGGCCTATTTTGGGTATTAAATTTATATCATTATAATTTATTTCTTTTAACAGTAAGAGGGTTAATGAATAAACAGTTATACCCAGCAATATTGCACTAAAAGTGCTGATTATGAGAATGTAATTTTCAATAATAGTTGGCAAAAATAATTTTATAGTTTTAAAAGACAGTAATACTGCTACTGACATTATAAATACTGATATTATAGGTTTATATAGCAGTTTATTATAATTAAAATTTAGATTTGTCCATTTGCGTACATAATACATATTTAAGATGGCTGCCACTCCAAAGCCGGTTACGGTGCCCAGGGCAGCTCCCCTTATCCCAAAATAGGGCAGACCTGTAAGAGTATAATTTATAATGGCATTAAAAATTGCACCTATAAATAAATTTCTGGCTGGTATAATAACTTTTCCCATACCCTGGAGCATGGCGGCAGTAGTCTGTTTTAGAGATATAAAAATTACCCCCCATGCTACAAAACGGAGTGGTATGGCAGCATCAGGCGTACCAAAGATTAGAGTTGTTAAAGGGTTTGATAACAGGTATAAACCTACTGCTGCTGGAAGGGCTATTAATATCGTTAATCTCAGAGCGCTTGCTGCCCTGCTTTGAACAAGATTTTGGTTTGAAAGGGTGAATGCTTCAGATATGGCCGGTACCAGGCTGGTCGCCAGTGATAAAGTTATTATAGTGGGAAAATGGACCAGTACCATGGCCATCCCTGTAAGATGTCCATAAAGAGCCAGAGGATTATTAAATCCTGCAGCCTGCAATCTGGCAGGCACTATAGCTGCATCGATAAAACTCATCAAAGGTGTTATAAGTGCACCAAAAGTAATGGGAGCAGCAAGATATATAATTTTTTTTGAATTGGCCCAGAAGTCGTTAATTTTTATAGTTTTTTGTTTTAGGGGTTCCCAGATAGTATTTTTCTTTCGTAAATATATATATATTAATAAGATGAGTCCAGCTATTGCGCCAAAAACTGCCCCAAAAGTAGCACCTGCAGCGGCAAATTCTATCCCATAAGGTAAAAGTAATTGAACCAGTAAAAGCATGGTAATTATTCTTATAAACTGTTCTATTATCTGTGAATAAGCAGTTGGAACCATATTCTGTAATCCCTGAAAAAAACCTCTAAAAGAGGACATTATTGTAACAAAAAACACAGCAGGAGCAAGGGCCAGGATAGAGTAAATTGATCTAGGGTCCCAGTTGAAAGTTTTTATTATAGGACTGGCCATAACAATCATAATAAAGGTTAATAACAGGCCGACAATAATGCTCAATTTTTTACAGGTTTTAAAGATGTTGTAAGCAGATCTATAATCTTTATTTGTAATTTCTTTTGATATTAACTTGGCCAGCGCAATTGGTATGCCTGAAGTAGAAATAACTAGCAAAATAGTGTAAATGGGATAGGCGAGCTGATATATTCCCACACCTTCAGCCCCAATCATTCTGGGAAGTACTATTCTATAGGCAAAACCCATAATTTTTGATAAAATACCGGCTGCGCTGAGGGTGATAGCTCCTTTTATAAAATTAGATTTTTTTATTTCTGACATATATAAGACCTACCTAAAAATTATTATTAAGCAGACTTTAACAGACTTAGATAACAGAGATTATCAATATTCTATTATTTTTCCATATGTGTTGTCAAGCTTTATATACTGGGTTTGGCAAAGAAAAGTTGCTTTTACATGATATAATAAGCTTTTAAGTAATTGTAAATATTCAGTAAATAGAATGTAAATATTATTACCATTTAAATTAAGATATTTTATAGACTATTCCTGATAGAAAAAATTCAGGAAGGGAATTTAGTAAAAATTATCGAAGTAAATAAATAGTTGATTTAAAATTGATATTTTAAGCTAAAAATAAGGGGAGAAGAATATGAGCGATTATCTTAAATTTTTACATACAGGAGATATTCACCTGGGAAGACCTTTAAATTGTGGCAGTGAAGTTCCAGAATATCTGGAATCAGTTTTCAATGATGCGGGATATAAGTCTCTAGAAATTATGTTTGATATAGCTCTGGAAAGAAAAGTTGATTTTGTGCTTATTACCGGAGACCTTTTTGATTCTGAAGCTCGTTCTGTTAAAGCAAGTCGAATATTTGTAGAACAGAGCAGACGTCTGGAAAAAAATAATATTCCTGTTTATATAATTTCCGGCAATCATGATCCCGGGGGAGGTATAGATGAACCTTTTCCATTTCCTGACAATGTTTATTTTTTTGATAGTGAAGATGTAAATATGATCAAATATAAAGATGAGCACGAAAATTTACTGGCCAGAATAATTGGCCAGTCATATCGTTCAAAATTTGAGTCCAGGAAAATGTACACTTATTATACTGTTCCTGATACAAATTGCTTTAATCTGGGTATGCTTCACACCCAACTTAATCCTGACAATAATCGTTATGTCCCTATATCATCTTCTGATTTAATAACAAAAGATGATATCCATTATTGGGCTCTGGGCCATATACATGAATCTCGCATTTTGCGGGCTTCCCCACCTGTATTGGTTTATTCCGGTACTCCACAGGGCCATAACATTTCGGAGAGGGGAAAAAAAGGTTGTTTTATTATTGAGGCTTCCCCTTATAATCCCGATGAAATACCACTAATTAAATTTATACCTGTATCTCCTGTTATCTTTAAAAAAATTGATATTAATATTGAAGAAAAAGAGGAGTTACCCCCCCGCAATATCAGCGACTTGCAGGATATGCTAATCCAGGAGGCAGAAAATCTATTGGACAATCCCGATGGAGAAAAAATAAACTTTCCCGGCCTGGAAAATAAAAATGTATTAATTGAAGAAAAATATGAACCGGTAAAGGGGTTTATTGTTCGCTGGCTTATTAAAGGCCGTGGACCACTTCATGAAATAATTGAAAAAAATACTGAAGAAACGGAAAATGAGTTAAAAAATATATTAAACAATCATTTTGCAGCCCAGGATATGGACCCTTTTATCTGGACTCATTCCCTTGTATTCAGAACGTCCCGTAATTTGCCTTCAATAGAAGAACTGAAATATAATGAAATATATCAGGAGATTGAAAGTGTTATTGAAGATATTAAAAATAAAGAAGAACCGGAAGAAAAAATGTTAGATAACTGGGGCAGAATCTGGGAGGGGAGCCAGGAACCTGAAGAAAGAGAAAATGATAAATTTTTTCCAGACCGTGAGACAAAAGACGAAATTCTAAAGGCGGCCCATCAAAAAATCATAGCCCGGCTATTTAGCAGGGGTGATGAGAAATGATTTTAAAAAATATATACCTGACTGATGTGGGTATCTTCAAAAATGAACAATTAAGGGATTTAAGTTCCAATCTGGTTGTGATAGGAGGAGCCAATCGTTCAGGTAAAACAACATTTATGAAGGTACTCCGCAATCTGGGTTATGGGTTTAAACGAAATAATAGTTTACCTCAACCACTGGATGAATATCTTGTAGAAACAGATATAGAAGACAAACAAAAAGGAAAATATCATTTAAAATTAAAGGGCTTTGCCGAACCTTCCCTGCAATCTCTGAATGGAGAGGAAAATGAAAAAACTAATGTAAGAGAACTTTATAATGGTCTGGATCGTTTTACCTATCATCAGGTATTTACCATAAGTCTTGATGAATTAAAGAAGATTCCAGCCGGAGTATCAAATAAAAATGAAAGAGAACGTCTACAATCAGTATTGTTGGGAGCTGGAATGAAACAGATCATGCAACTGCCGGAGATATCCAGATATTATTTCAATAAAGCCAAAGATATTGGAGGCAAAAGAGGTCATCCGACAGTAGGTGATTTTAAACCATATAAGGAAAATATTGAACAGGCTGAAGAAAATAAAAAAATAGCCCTAAAACAGGTTGGTAATTATATAAAAACTGACAAGAAAATAGTTGAGTTACAAAATAAATTGGAGGAACTAGAAGAAAAAATAGTGGAAAAAGAAAATAAAAAAATAAGACTTGATATTTTAAAAAACAACTATGATAATTATAAAAAGTTAAAAAATATTTGGCAAGAAATGAAAAATCACGAGGGGGCAGATTTATCTGAAGATAAATATTCGGTTGAGCGGAAAGAAAGGGCAGAAGCCTTTTATGAAGATCTGAAAGAAAAGCAAACAGAATATCAAGACCAACTGAGTAATTTTCATACTCAGGTAAGTCATGAAAATCAAGCGGAAATAAAGGAGGTATTGCTTGCTAAAAAAATCAGTCTGGACAATTTTAATCAAAGGCTATCAGGTTTAAGAGAAAAGATTAATAATTATTTAGAACTGAAAATACAGAATGAAAATAAACTTAGATCTTTAGAAGAGAAAGTAGCAGAACTTAATACAAACTGGGCCGAGAATATGGAAATGCTGGAAGAGCTGAGAACTGATAAAATAGAGAGATTAAAATTGACAGAAGAGACAGAAGAATATCGGGAACTGGAAAATCATTTAAAAGACAGAATTAACAAAAAAGATAAAATCAAAAAAGAAGTTGATGAATTAGTGGAAAGAAGAAAACAACTTAAAAAAGCAAATTCACGAAAAATATATTTAATATCGATATTTCTGGGAATTGTTTCTTTGTGTACCGGCTTTGTTTTTTCTTTACTTAACCTTTATAACCCGCTATTGATAGGGGGGGGAGGACTTGTTTTAACTTTTATTTATTATCAAAGTAATTATCAGCGGGCTATAAATTTGGATGAAAAAAGAAATGAATTGGACGAAAACATTTATTTCAGGGAGCAGGAAGTTGATGAGTTAACTAAGAGAATAGAAAAACTGGAAAAAGATAAAAAGTCTATAGAAAGGAAGATGGCGGAATATCGTGATCTGCTCGGTCTGGATGAGAAGGTCAAACCTGCATTTATTGAAAAATATTTTGGCTGGCTGCAGGAGGCAAAGAAAAGTTATCGGGAGTGGCGCAATCAAAATGAAAGCCTTGAAAACGATAGAGAAGAAATAAAAATAGAGCTGGAAAAGTTGGTTTCAATTTTAAAAAAAATTAATAATAAATTTGAAGATTCACCACTGCTTATACCGTTAGAAAACGAATTGGTAGAGAGAAAAGAAGAACTTTTCTCTACTTTTAAAAAGGTGATGGATTATCTGCAACTGGCTAAAGAACTGGATAGTGCTGAGAGAAGCAAAAAAGAGGTAGTAAAAGAAATCAAAGAAGAATTTGACGATTTTTCCCTTGAAGAATTTTCACCTGAAAAATTTTTGCAGAACTATATTAATGATGCTGAAGATTTTCTAAAGTTTAGGGAATTGAAAGAAAAAAGCAAGCAGTTGAGTAAACAACTTGATGAAACTTTAAATTCTGCAGATCATATTAAGGAGGCTTTTAAAACCTATAAAAGTGGAGATAAAAAAGAAAAAGATCTCCTTGATATTTTTAAAGAATTATATAATTATTATCCATCTCTGGAAGAAGTAGATTTTACTCATAAAGAAGTAATAAGTGAACTGGATAAATTTAAAGAAGAAAAACAGAAATTAATGGATAATTTGCAGTCTTTAAGAGATAAAAAGGAAAGACTGGCTTCTCCTGAAAAAATAGAAAGGGCACATCAAAGAATTGGGAAAAATCGCAATGAACTCCGGAAGCTGGCGGAAGAATATGCAATAAACCGCAGTATATCATTTATCCTTGATCAGGTACAGGAGAGGGCCATTAATCGGGCCAGAAAGGAATTATTGAAACCTGCTGCTGAATTTCTGGCAAAAATGACAGAAGGAGAGTATCAGCAGATTACTCCCCCCGAAGATCTACAGGAAACGGACTTCACGGCTGTTTTATCAAATGGCAACAAACAGGGAAGTGTTGATTTATTGAGCCGGGGAACAAGAGAGCAGTTATTTCTTTCAGTACGTTTGAGCCGTATTCAGGAAATAAAACCTCCGCTGCCCGTTATTCTTGATGATTCACTGGTTAATTTCGATAGAAAGCACTTGAAACAGACAACTCAGATACTTTCATATCTGGGAAAAAGCCATCAAATTTTTGTTTTGACCTGTCATCCTCATCTGATTCAGCAAATTCAGCAGAACACAAAGTCGGTTCAGTACTGGTATCTGGAAAAAGGGAGGTTCAAAAGGACAGATGGGGATAAATTAAGAGAATTGTTGAGAGTTTAAAGCAATATAATTCGCCCTCAAAAGAAATAGATGCTCAGTGTGCTGAGGTTTTATATCTATTTTAGACTCATTTAGTTTATTTAGCGAAAAATGCTTAAAATTTTAAAATAACATTTCTGTGGTTTAACTATAAAAAAGATTGTTTTCGTTACTGCAGAAATAATTAAATAAACTTCTTTAAGAGAGAAAGGTGGGAATATAATGGCCAAAAAAAGTGTGATTGTAGCTAAAGCTGCTCTCAGAATGGCAATTTCAGAAAGGGAAGAAGAAAATAAATTAAAAAAAGTATTTAAAGAAGAGGGGATTCAGCTGGCAGCGGTGGATTTTGGAGGAGAATTTAATAATTCTATAAAAAAACTTATTGAAAATACGGTAATTGCTGCTAAAAGAGAAAACCTGATAAAAGAAACTCATGTACAGGAAGGGGCAGTTGCTGGAGCTGCACATGACGCTGTGACTCAGATTTCTGACAGCGCAAATGGTTTGAACATTGGTGGTAAGATGGCTGTTGCCCGTTCCGGGGAACATGTGGTTGTAGTAGCTTTTTTTGGAGTAGGAATGCTTAATCTCAATGAGGTTGCAGTTGGTCTTAGTCATCGCACAATATCATGAGAAAATTTAGAATACTTTAGTTCTTTAATAAATCATTGACATCTCCTGCCGTAGTATGTATAATAAACTAAATCAAAAATTTAGTAATATGGTAATATGGTAGGAGTAAAGATGTAAACTGGATAAAAGTATGTTTTTTTAATTTTTCTTAGAAATTTTATTTACAGTTTGCATCTAAGAATTTGGGCTCCTTCCGGGAGGCCTTATTTTTTTACCTACCGCAAAAAACATAAAAAAGGAGATGTGGTAATATGGTAATTACAGGTAAAAAGACAATGTTGGTAATTGGATTGGTTCTACTGGCTTTGGTTTTTAATGTGAACATTATTCAAGCTGAAGAATTTTCTATTGGTATCAGTCAGATTGTTGAACATCCGGCTCTTGATTCAGCAAAAGAAGGATTTATAGAAGGGCTGGCGGAAGAAGGATTTAAAGAAGGTGAAATTCTATCTATAAACCAGGAAAATGCCCAGGGGGAGTTTTCTAATGCCCAGTCCATAGCTGAGAAGTTTAAAAAAGATGATCATGATTTAGTTTTGGCTATAGCAACCCCCTGTGCTCAGGCCACTGCCAATGTAATTAAAGATACCCCGGTTTTATTTACCGCTGTTACTGACCCGGTTTCTGCAGGACTTGTTGATAGTATGGAAGATCCTGGAGGGAATATTAGTGGAACAACTGATATGAACCCGGTTGAAGAGCAATTTGCTTTGATAAAAGAAGTTGTACCTGATGTTGAGACAGTGGGTATAATATATAATTCAGGTGAAGATAATTCCAAAGTACAGGTAGAAATTGCAGAAGAAGTTTCTGAAAAAATGGATATTGAATTAAAAGAGGGGACAGCCACCAATACCGGTGAGGTTCAACTGGCAGCTTCCTCACTTGTTGATAAGGTGGATGCTATTTATTTACCTACAGATAATGTAGTGGCTTCTGCTATTGCTTCAATATTAAAAGTTACTGATGATAAAAAAGTACCTGTCTTTGGCTCTGAAGAAGCCATGGTGGAAGAAGGAGCAGTTGCCACCAGAGGTATAAATTACTTTGAACTGGGACGCAAAACAGGACAAATGGCTGCAGAGGTGTTAAAGGGTAAAGCACCATCTGAGATAAATGTTGAAGGATCAGATAGTTTTGATTTAGTAATAAATGAAAAAACAAGTGAAAATTTAGATATGACAATTCCTGATGAATTAATTGAGAATGCAGATAATGTAATTGAATAGAGGTGGTTTGAAATGGGAATTAGTTTTTTAATTGCTTCCCTGGAACAGGGAATAGTCTATGCTCTTATGGCCCTTGTAGTATTTATTACATTTCGTGTTCTTGATTTTGCAGATTTGACAGTAGACGGCAGTCTCCCGCTG